>CAZSHF010000019.1:0-33297 GCA_964606655.1 uncultured Treponema sp. | reverse complement strand
TTGTCTCTTCGGCATATTTCGCGTCCGTGTTCGGGTAAGCGAAAAGGATATTTCCGTCTTTTTCTATGTAAACCGAAGAATAATCGTCCAGGTTCTCAAAAATCCTTGAAAAGTCGGACGCCTCTCCGTTCTTCTCGATTGAAGACATCGCAAATCCGCCTGTTTTTCTTGCGCGGACATCTCCGTGCCGGTATTCGTAGACTAAATTGTAGGCGAAAAATCCTATGCAGAACGCAAAGACAACTGAAATAAGAACTGTGTAAAATGTGATGCCTTTTCTTTTCATATTCTAAAAAGTATATCGCGTAATATCTGTAAACGCAAGTTTCAGTGCTTTCTGAAAATCGGTCCCGTCTCCGCTTGCAAGCTTTCCCGAAAGGAAAATATGCGATATGCAGGGAAGGACAGCTTTTACGACAGGAAGAGAAAAAAGCTCTTCAGTCGGTTTTTCTGTGTCTGTCTCCGCGATGTCGTCTTTCAGTTTTCTTTTGAATTTTTCAAAGTCGAACATAGGCGCTTCCTGAAAGAGAGTAGAACAAAGTCCGCTTTTTTCCGGGGTTTCTTTTCCTGATGCTGATATTCTGTATACTGAATCTGAAAAACTGTGAGAAAGCCTGTTGTCAGAAAAAAATCTCAGAAGCGATTTCCTGTAGGATTCCATCACGCCTGTCGTGAACCGTTTTTCTTTTTGTGAGGATGAAATTTCAGTCAGCTCAGAGCGGAAAAAAATCCTTTGAAAACTGTTCTCAAGGCTTTCTGTCTTTAAAGAGGCGCGCTGGAAAATGTTTTCAAGATATGTTCCTTTCGCGTAGGATTTTCCTTCCGCGTATGAGAAATCCGCTCCGAAAACAAGAATCTCCTTGAATCCTGTTTTAAGCGCGAAATCGACTGCGCTTGAAGTTACAGTTCCTCCGCCTGGGTCAAGTCTTAGAAAGCATTTTCTTTCCTGCGGCGACTGCGTCAATTCCGCGTACTGTGAAAGCGGATGCGAAGATGAGGTGAATATCAAAGGGTTTCCGTTTTCCGCCGCTTTTCTTGCTGAAAAAGGATTCGCAGCAAGGTCAAAGACAAAAAGGGTTTCAGAATCCGGCGTTCCTGAAAAATGCGTCCTTGAAACCGCCTGTCCGTCGATAGAGACGACCGCGTCGCAGAAAATCCCGCAGTTCTGGAGAGAAGAGAATGCTGTGTCGGTTGAAATTATGAAAAGTTTTTTCCTGTTCTCTCTGAGATACTGGATTTTCAGGTCAAGCGAAGGACCTGCCGCGATTACAGAAGCCGTTTTTTCCTGCGTGATTTTTCTAAGGTCAATTTTTTTCAAGGAGTAAGAAAATCCTGCTTCCTTTTCTGATGCGGTTTTTAGGTTCTTGATTATGTTGTGCTGCCAGATTTTCCCGAACTTCGCCTGGGTTGAAAAGTCTCCCGCGATTTCCTCAAGCGTTTCTTTAATTTCAATGCGGATTTTTTCTGCCTTGTCCGCGTTCTCTTCTGTCCATGCCCTGTGCTCGACAAGCGAAAATCTTTTGTAAAGCGCAGGAAGATAATTTTCGAGAATCGATTTTCGTGCGTTTGCTAAGGAAGAAAAAACAATCTTCCTGTCTTTCATGAGTTTTCCGCATTCTTCTATGTTTTTTTCAAGGAAAAGAATCTCGTTGTCTGAGTTTTCAAGGACAAGGATTTTTGAGCCGGGATATTTTTTCCTCAATGCAGAGACATGATAGCCTCCGCAAAGCCCTAGGACAGCAAAGAAATCGGATTCTTTGACAGAAGAGGCGAATACTTCAGCCTCTTTTTCAGGATTGTATCTTGACGCTGAGGCTTTTCCGCTTGAGAACACTGGAACTTTTTTTCCGCTTCTGCTTGTTTCGATTCCGCTGTAAATCATTTTTCTTTTCCCAGGATTTTCCTGACGCTTTCAAGGAAGTTTTTTTTTCTTTCCGCAATTTTCTCAGCCATGATTTTTTTCTCGTTCTCGTCTTTGACTTTTCTGAAAAAGACTGTCTCCGCAGGAAAAAGATTTTCAGTGAAAGAATCCAGGCTTGTGTCTTCCGGTCCAGTTTCAAATCTATGAAGAAAAATTTCAATCTGATTTCTGATTTTTTCTCTTTCGTTTTCTGATATTTCTTTTGAATCTTTGACGGCGATTTTTTTCAGCCTTGAAAAGTCAAGGCTTTCAAGATAGTCCTTAAAATCTGTGAAATTCACGTCCTTGATTTTTCCCAGGTTGTGCTCAAAAATCCAGTTGTCGGAAAGCCTTGAGAATTTCGCGGAATAATTTTCAGGAAGATTTTCAAACCAGTTTCTGTAAAGCTCAAGGCTTTTCGAGTTCAGTCTTTCCCTTGCGTTCTTTGTCTCGCGCGGCTCTGTTTTTGTCTCGTTCCGCCTTGAAAAGTTCTCGTTCCTGTTCGGCTCTGAATGCTGTTTTCCTTTTCCTTCTTCAAGGTCAAGCCCGCAGGCAAAAATTTTCGCTTCTGTAAGATCCATGAAAAGGGAAAGCATTGTTCCGCTCACAGTTCCGTTCCGTTCAGCGAACAGAAAAGGAATGCCAAGCGCGGAAAATGTTTTTTCCGAAAACGACGAGGCAAGTCCGTCCCTGTAAAGAAGGGGAATTGTTTTTCCTTCCCGCATAAGTTTTTTCGGAAAAGCGCTTTCGCAGGTAAGCGCGACAGGAAAATCGTGCTTTTTAAAATCGTAGGCAAGATGGTTTTTAGCCCAGAATCCGCCGTCGGTCGAGAGAGCGATGTCAGGCTCGAGGCCGTTTTCAAGAAGCACAGAGACAGAAGAAGATGCCGCGGCAAGAAAATACTTTTCCCTGAGCTTTTTCAGTTTCTTTATCGAAGGATAAAGGCTTGGTCCGCTCGCGCAGAGGACGACAGGAAAATTTCCGCGTTCTATCAGGCTTGTTTTCTTAATGTTCATGCTGAAAAGGAAAGCGTTTTTCAGCCATCTTTTCGCGAAAAAGCTTTCCGTGACAAGAGATGCTTTAGCCTTTTCGATGATTTTTCTGACTGATTTCAGAAGCGATTCGGTCTCAGATTTGAAGACTTTCGCTGAAGGCGGCCATTCAAGAAAAAGGGCGGAGCAGAGGATTTTTTCTCCGAAAAAACTGTATATCTCCTCTTCAAATCCGGACCTGTTTTCTGTTTCAAAAAAGAATGATTTAGAAAAATCTTTTCCGTATCCGATGAAATCCTTTGTAAGCCTTATCGAATATATTCCTGCCTCGGGAAATTTTTTTTTCAGAGGCTTTGCGCAGTAGGAAAGGGCAGGCTCAATCACGAAAACAGCGGAAGGAATGAAGTCCGCGTCTATGGAAGAAGCGAAACGCTCCGCTTCAAGCTCCGGATTGTAGGAGGAATGGAGAAGTGTCTGGTTTACCTTGCAGGTTTCTGAACCGTTTTTCGCCTGAAAAAAACTGATTTCGTACATAAAAATGGCTGCCTATCTAGAAGCGTTCTTGCCCCGCGTCTTTTTCAGGCAGCCTTGAATTTATCAGAATAAGTCACATCATGAAAGACCCAGCTCGTTGAAAAGCTTTTTGTAAGTCGCGAACTGCTCTGATTTTGCAAATTCCATGATTTTCTCTTCAGGAAGATTCTCAAGAAGCTGGTCCATATAAAGAAGGACAGATTTCACATCCGCTTTTATGTCTTCAGGAAGGTCGCCTTTGTTTTCGGCAGCAGGAGTTTCTGCCTTGCTTTCGGAGACAGAAGAGTCGTCAAGGCTTTCAGAATCTTCTTTCAGATAATCGATGTTCTCGTCTGTAATCGCTTCCTCTACTGTCGGAGGCTCTTCCATGATTTCATCTTTGAACATATCCGAGGCAGGCTTAGGCTCGAAATCCAAAGTCTCTTCGGCAGGATTTTCAGGCTCTTCCAGAGACGGAAGGTCTTCTGAAATCACAGGCTCTTCGTTTTCAACGATTTCGGGCTCTTCCAGAATTTCAAGCTCGGATTCTTCTGTCTGGCTGTTTTCCGCCTGTGTTTCAGTCTCTTCTGAAACGAGAGGCTCTTCTGAAATCATAGGCTCGTCTGTTGAGACAGAATCCATAAAGTCAGAATTTGAGGAGGCCACCATTATGTCGTCCGCGGTTTTTTCCTCATCGGCTGACGCCACATCGTCGACTTTAGGAATGTCGATTTCTTCAGGAAGATTGTCCTCCACGTTTTCAAAGACCGGCTCTTCAATCTCTTCGCCTGCATCCTCAAGCTCGATTCTGAGCTCCGGCTCCTGCTCTTCTTCCGTATCAGAAGTGTTTTCTGTCTCCATCTCTGAAATGAAAGGCTCGCCGTTTTCTGTTCCGCCGAATTCAGATTCTGTCAGGTTCTGCTCCGTGTTTTCGTTTCCGAAGGATTCTTCAGGAAGTGAAGGGAAGTATTCTTCAAAATCTCCAGAAGAAGTCTCCGAGGATTCAGAGAGGACAGGCTCGTCTATGATGTCTTCTGGAATTGTCTCAGGAATTTCGTCTGAAGAAAAATCTTCAGTCTGTATGTCCGGCGTTCCGCTGAAATTTTCTGTATCAGGAATGTTTCCGCCAGTTTTGTCTTCTTCAGGCACTTCAAACTGTTCAAACGAAGGGGCTTCGGAAAACATATCTTCGGAAGAAGCCTGGTTTTCGGAAGAGACGCTTTCAAAAACATCTCCGGCATTGTCTGAAGGAATTCCGTCGGCAGGAATCTCTTCTTTCTCCGATTCTGAAAGTTCTGAAGCCGTTTCAAACTCCGGCTCTGAACCGATTGTCTCTTCTGCCGCGGAGAAAGGCTCTTCCTGCGGTTCTTCCGAGGTTTCTTCTTCCGTTGAAGACTGGGCAATCTCATCGTCAGAAATGTATTCAGGAATTTCCGCCTCTTCGTTTTCGACAATCTCAGGCTCTGCGCTTATTCCTGTGTTGTCGACGACTTCTTCTGTGAAGTCCGCGGAATTCATTATGTTTGTAAGCTCGTCGCCTGAAAGCGCTATCGTTTCATCTTCATCACTATTATTGAAAAATCCCGAAGGCTCTTCTTCAGCTGTTTCAGCGACGACACCAGAGCCTTCCTTGTCAACGGGAAACCCAGGCTCCTTCTCGAAAGACTCTCTGTCTTTCAAAATCGCAAGGTCATTTTTGAGTGTTGAAATCTCACTTTTCAATCCAGAAAGGTCAGAAATGATTCTTTCCAGAAGTTCATTGTTTACTGCTGTGCTTTCCGTAGAAGTCTCCTTTTCCTCCGCGTTCGCGTCGGTCTTGATTTCTTTTATAGATGGACTGGAAGAGATTTCATCGTCTTCAGTTATCGCAAGGTCATAATCTATCACAGTTTTTTTAGGAGCGGCGAATGAGCCTGAAGATCCGTCTGCTGAATTTTCTTCGCCGTTTCCGGCGGCTCCTGCCACTGCCGCGGCCGCCGCATCTGCGCTCGCCGCGTCGCTTTCGTCAAGGCTGAAGTCGTCAAGCGAGACTTCTTCCATCGGTCCTACATCGACAGAAGAGGATTCGTTTATATCTTCCTGGACTGATTCTTCGCTGTCAGAGTCAAACTCTTCCTCGGAATCATAATCCGTCTCTTCGATGATTTCTTCTGTGGGAACAACTTCGTTCTCTGGAGGATCGAAGTCAAGCTTTATGTCCAGAGCCTCGTCGTTTCCGACATCGTCTTCTTTCTGCGGTTTCCCGGAGCCTGAGCCGAACGAGTCTCCGTCAAGAAAATCGTCGAGGCTGATTTCTCCGTCGCCGGAAGAGCCGCCCATGAAATCGTCAAGGCTTATCTCTCCGTCTTCCGAAGAGGATTGGCCGCTTCCAGAATCGTCAAGAAAATCGTCCATGGATATTTCAGTCTCTTCTCCGCTTTCGCTGGAGAAATCTCCAAAACTGTCAATGTCTATATCCTGAGAGCCGTCTGTTTCGCCAGGTTCTGAGTTTTCTGAAGGAATTTCACCGAAGTCAGGAATGTCAAAGCTTCCGTCTTCCGTCAAAGCCTCGTCAAGTGGTTCCGCCGGAACTTCGGTTTCTGGGAATATCGTGTCTTCGTTGGAATCCTGCGGCGGTCTTTTAACCCATACACCGTAACTGTCCAATTCGTTTGTATTTTCTGTTGAGTCACCCATAAAATTCCTCTCGGTTATGATATTTTTCTAGATTAAATATCGGCAGAAAAACACATAATCAATAGTTCTTTTTGTCTGTCTGAATTTATTTTACCACACATTTTCACTTTAAGAAAACAAAAATAAACGCCGATAATATTCAATAATGAAACGCATAAAGATTTTAATCGCCATTTTCATCAGCACTTTTTCCTATGTCGCTCTGTCTTTTTTCGCCGGGAAAAACGGGCTCTGGGTCTACAACCAGCTTTTCGAGCAGAAGAAGGAGATTGCCCGGCAGACAGACGCGATTCAGGCGATAAACAACGAGCTTAGGCTTGAATACAATGCGCTTTCAAAAGACAAGGATGTCATCGCGGCTTACGCGAGAAAACTTGATTATGTCCAGGACGGAGAAAAGCTTGTGAAAATCTCAGGGCTCAAGCCTTACCAGAACACGCTTTACGACATCGGCACTGTCCTGAAACGCGCTGAATGCGTCTATCTTTCAGAATCGATTTGCAAAATTCTTTCTCTTTCGATTGGTCTTCTTTCGTTTGTCATGATGTTCCTTGCCGACTTGAGCCGGGGAAAGATAAATTTAAGGCGCGAAAAGAAAGTTTCTGTGAAAGGAATTCCGGTTTATGAAATTGCTCAAATCTGACAAGAAATCCGCTGAAACCGCAAGCCGTTTTTTAAGGGAAGAGAAAGTTGTGATTCTTCCGACGGACACAGTCTACGGATTTTCAGGAATTGTCGGAAAAACCGCTGGGAAAATCCGGGAAATAAAAGGGCGGAGCGATGCGAAGCCTTTTATCGTCCTGATTGACAGCCCCGAACGTTTAAAAGAAATAAGCGACGATGAGATTCCCGAAAGCCTTTTGAAGTTCTGGCCAGGTCCTCTCACTGTCATTGTAAAAGACAAAAAAGATAAATCAAAAACCGTCGCTGTCCGGTGCCCCGGAGACAAGTGGCTAAGGGAAGTCATTTCAAAGACAGGAGAGGCGATTTATTCGACAAGCGTGAACAGAAGCGGAAAACCTGTCATTTTAAAGGCGGACGAGATTCTTTCTGAATTTGAGGATGAGGTGAGCCTTGTGGTTATCGACGGAGACTCAAGCGAGGCTCTTCCTTCCACGATTGTCTCCCTTGAGCCTGAAAATCACGCGGATGAGAAGCAGGATTTCGGAAATAAAAAGTCCCGTGGATTCAAGGTTGTGCGGGAAGGCGTGATAAAATTGTAAAGAACGTGATATTGAAAAAGTCCGAAGCATTCTGCGGCGTTTATAAGACTTAAAAAAACATTGGCTTTCAGTTCAGTTTGTCTTTTTCCAGCTTACAGGAATGTCGCCGGCGCTTGCTTCTCCTTCGCCGCTGTTCATGACAAGGGTCTTCTTGGTTCCTTCAAGCGTGTTTTCACCGACAAGCCTTAGCCTGTACTCGACAGGTGAAGCCGTGCTTGCCGCCTCGACAGCGACATTTCTTGGAATCTCAGGGAAATAAGAGGCGTTTGGGTGGCTCTGCTGCTTTACGATGAAAGTTTTTCCGCCGTCTGCGTCTGTCTCGGTTTCTATTCCAACTTTCATCGAGGCTCCGTTTTTCATGATTATGAATCCGCGCCCGCCTTTCATGATTATGATTTTGTCTACAAATTCCTCGCCGCTCCAGGTTCCGAAGATGCTTTCATCTGATTCGTTTGACGGCTTTTCGGAAGAAAGGCTTTCTTTTGCTTCGGAAATGTTTTTTGAAGGATTTTCGCTCTTGGTTTCGTTTCCCGTATCTGGAATCTTTGAAGAAACTGTCTTTCCGTTCCTGTTTCCTGTCTGGTCCACAAGAAGGGCGAATATGTTTTTAAGCGAGACTTTCGCGTCCATAAGGATTTTATAGTATGAATCGTATTCTTTCTTGAAACTTGAGACATTGCCGGTCGAGTTGTCCCTGATGAAAATCGTGCAGCTCCATTTGCTCAGCGCGTTTCCTTCGCGTTTTATCTCGGCAAAAAAGCTTACAGAATCCTTTGAAGAGCCGGAAAAATCTATTTCCCGCGGATTTCTGTAACTTGCTTCTCCGTTTTCCCGCCTGTCGGCAAGTGAAATGTCCATTTCGGAAAGCTGTGTGAAAAAAAGGTCTTCGGTCATTCTGAGCATATTCCTGTCCGCGTCCAGCGAGAAAACCCCGTAATAATCGACTTTGCTGGCCTGCGCGGAAAGACACGCGGAGACCAGAGATATGAAAACAAGGAGAAAAAGTTTTTTCGCTTTAAAGAATCTTTTCAAAAATCACTCCATTCCTTTTCTGAATTCCCTCTGGATCTCACGGTTTATGTCGCGCTCTTTGATGGCTTCCCGCTTGTCAAACTGTTTTTTTCCTTTGCAAAGCCCTAAAGTCGTCTTCACTCTTCCGTTTTTCAGGTAAAAGTCAAGAGGAACCAGAGTGTAGCCTTTTTCCTCTGTTTTCCTCAGAAGCCGTTTGATTTCGTCTTTGTGCAGAAGAAGCTTTTTCGGCCTGTCGGGATTGTGGTTGAAGACAGAAGAGTATGAGTATTCGGAGATATGCAGGTTTCTGATGAAAACTTCTCCGTTCGTGATTTCCGCGAAAGCGTCAGGAAACGAAATCGCTCCGTTCTTTACGGATTTGACTTCTGTGCCTTCAAGCGCTATTCCGCATTCGAGTTTCTCTTCGATAAAGTAGTTGAATCTTGCCTGCCTGTTCTCTGCAATAAGTTTTCTGTCTTCGCTCATAAACCAAGATTATATTCTATAGTTTGATAGAGTTCAATTGTCCAGAGATTCCGCATTATAAGCTTTTATAAAGAAACAGGTGTTCGGGAGCGGAGCGTTAGTGGCAAAAACATTCTAGTTTGCTGCCGCGTGAGCGGCAACGTATATAGTTCCAAGGCAAACTAGCGTGTAGCACAATATTGTGCGGTTTTGACCACTCGCTACGCGACCAAAAACCTGTTTTTTATTAAAGGTGGTTATAATGCGGAAGCCCTGTTCAATTGTCCGCCCTCAATTGCCAATCGCTCCGGTTTGTGCTAATCTTTGCCCTATGAACAAAGAGCTGTACGACCTTTCCTTTGAGATAAGAAGAAACTTCAGGCGGAGACTTTCAAGAATTGTCATTTCCGCCGCCTTGACTTTCATAGCAATAAACCTTGTCCTACAGTTCATTGTTTTTCCTGTCAGGCAGAAATCTGTATCGATGGAGCCGGATATTCCGCGTTCCGTCTGCCTGTTCTTTTCTCCGCTTAAAAAATCGCTTTCGCGCGGAGACATTGTCCTTGTCCGTCCTTCAGGAAAAACTTCCTTTTCTTTTCCGGGGAATGTCTTTGAGTCGCTTGCAGGCTTTTTTACGGCGCGTCAGGTTCAGATTTCAAATCTGAATCATTTTATGGGAAACGCTTCGCAGATCCGCCGTGTCCTTGCTCTTCCGGGCGACACAGTTTATATGCGCGATTATGTCCTTTACATAAAGCCGAAAGGCGAGAGCTATTTTCTCACAGAATTCGAGCTTGTGGAAAAGCCTTACAATGTGAACATAACCGCTTCTCCTGCGTTCTGGGACAATGCTGTAGGTGTTAAAGGCTCGTTTGACGAGATAACTTTAGAGGACGGAGAGTATTATGTCTTCGGCGACAACAGGAATTCCGCTGTGGACTCAAGGCTTTGGGGAGCGGTGAAAAAAGACAGGATTCAGGCGGCTGCCCTGGTCGAATATTTCCCGTTCAGCAAATTCAGGTTTTTCTAGAATGTTTCAGGCGGATTCGCTTCCGTGATTCTTTTTAAGGTCAGAGAGATTTTCAGGTTTTGACAGAAAGTTTATACATCCACATTCCGTTCTGCGTTTCAAAATGCTCTTACTGCGATTTTTTCAGCGTCGCGGGAAAGGACGGCCCTTTTCTGGATTCTTACGCCGCTTCCCTTTCAAATGAAATCTCGTTCAGGATAAAAAGCCTTGGCATTTCCCGGCTTTCAACAGTTTATATCGGAGGCGGAACTCCAAGCATCCTTTCGGAAAAGCAGATTGAAAAAATTTGCTCCGCATTTTCATCTTTTGTCACTTCCGGCTCTGAAATCACAATCGAGACGAATCCTGACGACATCACAGAGGAAAAACTCTCATGCTACGCGGACAACGGAATAAACAGGCTTTCCCTTGGAATCCAGGCGTTTTCGGATGATGTTCTTGAAAACGCGGGACGGCGGAGCGATTCCGAAAAGAACTTCAAGGCGCTTTCTCTGGCTTCTGAAAAATGGAAAGGCGGTCTTTCTGTCGACATGATTTCTGCCCTTCCTTTGCAGAGCGGAGAGAATTTCATAAAAGGACTTGAAACTGTTCTTGATTTCAGACCGCACCATGTTTCCCTTTATTCGCTGACTTTCGAGGAGAACACTCCGCTTTCAAGAAGCCTTGAAAATTCTGAGTTTGACTACGATTTTGAGAAAGCCGATCTGATGTGGCTTCAGGGAAAGGATTTCCTTGAAGAGAACGGGTTTGAGCAGTACGAGGTCTCGAACTTTTTCAGGAAATCAGGCGGAAGAAAATGCGTCCACAATCTCCGCTACTGGAATCTTGAAAACTATGCGGCGGCAGGAAGCGGAGGAACAGGCTCTGTCTACAGCGGAACGGAAGATATAAGGCATGGAAAAGCGTACCGATATACCAATGCAAAAAACATCTGCGGATATATAGATTTCTGGGGAAATGCGGAGAGAAAACTTTCTGGTTTTAAAGGACATGAAGGCCTTGAGGAGATTGAAATGCTTTCCGGGGAAACGCTTTCCTTTGAGTATTTTATGATGGGGCTCAGAAAGACAGAAGGCGTTTCCCTTGACAGATTTAAGAGAAGGTTTTCCAGGGACATTCCTTCAAAGACAAAGGGCGTGATGGAAAAATGGATAAAGAATGGTCTTGCGGAAACAAAAAAAGCTGGCGGCGATGAGTTTTTTTTTCTGAACAGAAAAGGACTTCTTTTTCTGAACAGGTTTCTTGAAGAGATAATCTGATTTTATCCGCCTGATGATTTTCTCTTCATAAATTTCCAAAAAAACTCGGCATTTGTTCCGTTCATTTTATCCGCTGAAAGCTTTGCTTCTGGAGATTTCACTTTCTTGAACCTGAGGCTTTTGTTTTCCGCCGCGATGAAATCTTTTCTGAATTCAGGGCTGCGAATTTATTTGTGATGGGGGGGGGTAACAGGAATGTTTATTATAAACTCTGTTCCTTCGCCGAATTTTGACTTCACGTTTATTTTCCAGCCGTGAGTGTCGATTATGTTTTTCACGACTGAAAGCCCTATTCCCATTCCTTCCTCACGGCGGCTTTCAGTTCCTCTGAAGAAAAGGTCGAAGATGTTTTTTATGTCCTTTTCCTTGATTCCGCGTCCTGTGTCGGCTATAGAGAAGTCAATGCTGTCTTTCTCTTCTGAAATTTTTGCGGAAATCGTGATTGTGTCGTTGTCTTTAGTGTAGCGCATCGCGTTGCTGAAGATATTGTCCAATGCGCGCTGGGCGAACTGCGTGTTCATCATGACTTTTGTGTCTTCAGGAACTTCGATGCTGTAAAAGACATTTCTTTTGAAAACAGTTCCTGTAGCGGCGGAATTTTTCGCGAACTGAAGAAGAAAATCTCTCAGGTTCACTTCCTCCATTCTGTTTTTCCATTCGTCCGTTGAAAGCTTCTCGTAGCTTATCAGGGTGTCGACCATGGATTCCAGCTGGCTTGCCTTTGAAAGAATTGTGTCCAAAGCCTCTTTCTGCTCTTTTTTCTCTTCTATGATTCCGTCGTTCATCGCTTCTGTGTAGCCTTTTATGACAGCGATCGGGGTTCTCAGGTCGTGGCTTATTCCCATGACAAATCTTGCCCGTCTTGCCTGGGCGTCCTTGAGCGAAAGGCGCATTTTCTCAAGGCTTTCTGTAAGCGATGTGATTTCGTTTTTTCCTTTTTCCTTGATTTCGATTTTTGCGTCAAGGTCGCCGTCCGCGATTTTTTTTGTCTGCGCCTCAAGCATTTTTATCGAAGAGAAAACCGATTTTGATATGAAAATGACAATCGCTATGCAGAGCGCGATGAAAACCGTGTAAAGATTCAAAGCGAGCATGAATGTATGTCTTTTTTTTGAGCGGTTGTCCTTGTTCACCCTGCTTATAAGAAGGACTCTCTGGCTGCTGGTCCCGAGAGGCGGAGTTTCAATCTGATATGAATAGTCCGCGCTTGTTTCTCTGATGTGTTCCCAAAGCTGGGCCTCTGTGATTCTTGTCCAGTTTCTGATTTCAGGAAATGACGAGCTTACGACAGTGCTGTTGGCGACAAGGCAGACTTCACGTTCTTTGGGAACATATTTTATGGCCTCGTGGAGAAGCTTCCAGTCTGTTTCAGAAAGAGCAAGGTTCTGGATATTCTTAAGCCTTTTTGAGCCTCTCAGCAGGACGTGTTCCGCGGAAGAATAACTGAAATACGCGAATACAAGGCTTACCGAGAGAACCGGAAGGATGAATATTGCCGCTATGAAAAGCGCCAGCTGTTTTCTGATTGTCATCTTTTTTGGTTTTCAGAGACAGTTCTCTATGAAATCAGCCGCTCTTTGTCAAATTCATAGCCGTTTCCGAAATCCGTCTTTATGTAAATCGGATTAGCAGGATCAGGCTCTATCTTTTTTCTCAGGCGCTGGATGTATACAGCGACCGCGGTCACATCTCCGAAATTGCTTTTCCATACGCCTTGATATATTTTTTCCGGCGTGAGAGTGCTTCCCGCGTTCTTTAAAAGGAACTCAAGGACAGCGTATTCTTTTACGGAAAGCGGAATCTTTACAGTTCCTCTTTTAAGAACATTGCTGTTCAGAAGAAGGATGTATTCCCCGAACTTAATCACTTCTTCAGCCTGGGCGGAAGCCACAGCAAGCCTTCTGAGGTAAGCCTGGACTCTTGCCACAAGGACTTTAGGAGAGAACGGTTTTGTGACAAATTCGTCCGCGCCGTAGCCTAAAGCCTTGATTATGTCCTCGTCCGCGTCGCGCGCGGAAACTATGATTACAGGAAGCCTTTCGTGATACTCTTCGTTTATCTGCTTCAGGAAATCAAATCCGCTCATCCCCGGAAGGTTCAGGTCAAGTATGAAAAGGTCGGGAAGCGCTGATGCTTTCAGCTCTTCAAGAGCCTCCTCCGCGGTCGCGAAAATCTTTGTGTTCATCTCAGCCTTCGTAAGATAAAGTGAAATCAGGCTTGAAATCTCAGGAACATCCTCGATTATATAAATCCATGGTCTGTTTTCCATAATTTTTTCCTCATTTTGTTTGTTATATTTTAAATATAAGACAAATCCAGATGTTTTTCAACTGCATGCTATATCTTGTGATGGCCGTAAAAAGTTTTCATTAAGAGTTTTCATGCCGAAGCCGTGCCGATGCAGTGCGGAAACTTGACGCTTATATAGGATTTGATTAGAATCCATAAAAAGACAAGCGGGAAAAGATTTTCCAGGAGGTAATCTGATTATGGCGGATATAGCAAAAGTTGAATGGAACGACTCTTATATCTTGAATGTTCCTGAAATCGACCTGCAGCACAAAAAGCTTGTGAACATTATGAACGAGCTTTACGATGTCGCTGTCGGTCCGAAAGAAGAATACAAGGCAAAAATGCCGATTATATTGAAAAAACTCACTGACTACACTGTGTATCATTTTACCTGCGAGGAATCTTTGCAGAAAGGAATCGGATACACAGGATGCGAAACTCACAAGAACACACACGACTGTTTTGTAAAGGAAGTCCAGTACCAGATAAAAAAACTCACTTCCGCTGACAAGAACAGCATCCTGAATCTCTACAAATATCTTGTGAGCTGGCTTTTCACTCACATCGGAAAGGCTGACAAGGCCTGGGCGGACTTCAAAAAGCAGAAGGAAGCCTGAATAAATTCTGTGTCCTGAAAAAAATTGCTTGACGATATTTTAATTAGGGGCGAAAATTATATAATGATTGAAGTTATGCGGCTGGATGGGAAAATTTACTGGGTGAATCCGCACATGATAGAAAGCATGGAATCAAATCCTGATTTGACACTTACAATGCTGTCTGGAAAAAAACTCGTCTTGAAGAATTCTCCTTCCGAAGTCATAGAAAAAATCATCGCTTATCGTCAGAGAATAGGTGACAACTCTCAAGAGGTCTTGTAAATGGATATAGCAACAATAATCGGTATCGTCGGCGGCGCCGCCTGTATCGTGATGTCGGTTCTGACTTCCGGCGGCACAATGGGCGGAATCATAGATATTCCGTCTGTGTTCATGACAATCGGCGGTTCCTACGCGGCGATGCTTATCGCAGCCCCTATAAAAAAGGCTGTCGGAATATTCAAGGTCATGGGAAAAGGATTTAAAGTGCCTGACTTTGGAGAAAAGACGATAATAACAAAGATGATGGACCTGTCGAACAAGGCGAGGCGTGAAGGAATCCTTGCCCTTGAAGACGGGCTTGACGATCTGGACGAGCCTTTCATGAGAAACGGGCTCCGCCTTGTTGTCGACGGAACTGACGGAAATGTGATCCGCGCTATCATGGAAAACGAGATGAACCAGATTGAGGCGCGCCATATGGACTGGATCGGACTTATAAACACATGGTCGGGATTCGCGCCTGGTTTCGGAATGATGGGAACCGTTCTTGGTCTTATCGGTATGTTGAACAACCTTGAGGACAAGTCTTCGCTCGGCCCTAACATGGCGGTCGCCCTTGTGACAACTCTTTACGGCTCCATGATGTCTAACTGGCTTATCGCGCCTTTCGCCACAAAGCTTCTTGCCCACAACGCGCTTGAGATGCGCACAAAAGAAATGATTACAGAAGGTGTCCTTGCGATTCAGGCAGGCGAGAACCCGCGGATTATGGGACAGAAGCTTCTCACATACCTTGACCCTGCGACAAGAAAAGTTGTCGAGGCTGATGTGTTGAAGGACTAGGAAGAGGATATGGGAAAAAAAGCGAAGGAACCTGAAAAACCGTCAACCGCCTGGCAGGGAACTTACGGCGACATGATTACTCTCATGCTCTGCTTTTTCGTAATGCTTTACAATCCGTCAGAAGTCGACCCTGCACAGCTTGCGACCATAACGCAGTCTCTCCAGATAAATGAGACAGATACTACAGACGGAGGAATGTCTCTTTCTTCAAGCGGAAAGCTTGCTGACCTCGGAAACAGCATAAACTCTCTTCCTTCGATGGAGAAAGGCCGTTCTCTTGGAACGGCAAAGAAAAAGGCGGTAAGTCTTTTCGCTCCCGATGTGAAGTCAAACAGGATAACAATAACAAGCGATGAGCGAGGTCTTGTGATTTCCCTGGCTTCCGACAGCTTTTTTCCGGAAGGAAGCGCGGAGCTGAATATCGAGGAGACGCGCGGAACTTTGCTCCGTCTTTCAGAGTTTTTCAGGTCTCCTGAGCTTTCCGGAAGGAATTTCAGGATAGAAGGACACACTGACAATACTCCGGTTTCCCTTGATTCAAAATATGAAAGCAACTGGGAGCTTTCCGCCGCGCGCGCGATGAATGTCCTTCATTATCTTGCCGACTACGGAGTCGATGAGAACAAGTTTTCAATCGCGGGCTATGCCGACACAAAGCCCAGGTTTTCCGACGACACTCCTGAGGCGAGGGCATACAACAGGCGTGTGGATATAATAATTCTTGATGAAGGGCATTTTTAGTAGTATAATTTCACAAGTTTAAATAAGCATTCAAGAATGGTTTTCAATGACCGTTTTATATAGTCTTTCCGGGAGGGGAAAATGGCAGACGACGATCTTGATGGTTTGGAAGAGACTGGCTCTTCAGCGCCTTCAAAAAAAGGCGGTTTCGGCGGAGTTGTGACTAAAATCCTGAAATGGGTTGCTATCGGGCTTGGCGCGGTGATTCTGATTGTTGTTATTGTGGTGATAACCATGAGGGTCGCGGGCGGAAACACAAGCACCCAGCAGGGAATTCCGATAAGCGATGAGTATGTTGTCCAGCGCGAGCTTCTTGACTGGTACGCCCTGAACTCAATCCGCACTAGAACCAGCGATGAGAATCCTGCGTCTGTCGTTGTTGTCATTCAGCTTGGCTATAAAAAAGACGACAAGGCGACTTCTGCAGAAATAACACAAAGAAGTGTTGAACTCCGTGACTTTTTACGCCGATACTTTACAGAGAAGACTGCTGCCGAGTTGAGGCCGCAGAACGAGCAGAAACTCAAGATTGAGCTCAGGAATGCTATCAACGATGAGATTTTAAGCTCGTCTAAGATAAAGGACATTGCTTTCGATCAGCTTGATGTAATAGAGCAGTAAGGCAAGAATTTTTACAGGTGGAAGTTAGATGAACGAGGTTCTGTCGCAGGATGAAATTGACCAGCTTTTGACCGCCATAAGTTCAGGCGATTCAGAAGTCGACGAGTTCAAGCCTGTCAGCGATACACGGAAAATTAAGATTTATGACTTTAAGCGTCCTGACAAGTTTTCAAAGGAGCAGCTGCGAACGGTTTCGAATATGCACGAAACCTTTGCGCGTTTAACGACAACTTCTCTTTCCGCGCAGCTCCGGAGCCTTGTCCATGTCCATGTCGCGTCCGTTGACCAGTTGACATACGAGGAATTTATCCGTTCTATTCCGACTCCCACAACTCTTGCTGTCGTAAATATGGATCCTTTAAAAGGAAACGCGGTTCTTGAAATCGACCCTGCAATCACTTTCTGCATGATTGACAGGCTTTTCGGCGGAAGGGGAGTCTCAAACACAAACAAGAACCGTGACCTCACAGATATAGAGCAGTCCGTGATGGAAGGAATCATCGTTCGAATTCTTGCTAACATGAGGGAAGCCTGGACACAGGTAATCGATTTGCGTCCAAGGCTCGGACAGATTGAGACGAATCCTCAGTTCGCGCAGATTGTTCCTCCGTCGGAGATGGTTGTCCTTATCACTCTTGAGACAAAAGTCGGGGAAGAGGAAGGAATGATGAACTTCTGTATTCCCTATCTTACAATAGAGCCGATTATTTCAAAGCTGTCCTCCCAGTTCTGGTTTTCTTCAGTCAGAAGAAGCTCGACAACCCAGTATTTAGGCACTTTGAAAGAAAAACTCGCGTCAGTCGATATGGAGATTGTCGCTGAAGTCGGCTCGATAAATTTGCCTGTGAAAGATGTTCTTTCTCTCAGAGTCGGAGATATTGTCCGTCTTTCGGACACAAAAGTCGGAGACCCTTTGGTTTTGAGTGTAGGCAACAAGAAAAAATTCTATTGCCAGCCCGGTGTTGTCGGCAAAAAAATGGCGGTCCAGGTTACCGGCAAACTGGAAGATGTTACTGCGGATGATTTTGAAGAGCTTTCCGTAGAAGGAGAAGAATCATTATGAGTGATGGTGCAATTTCACAGGACGAGATTGACGCATTGTTGGCAGGTGTCCAGCCTGACGGCTTGAATTCTACAGGCCATGTGACAGGCGGTCCTTCCGTCGCTATCGACAAAGATGCCCTGAAAATCTTTGCGGAAAATATAAAGACTCCTTTGATTGAAAAGCTCAATAATATGACAGGCGCGAATTTCACAGGCGGAGACCCGATTGTTGAAGTTACAGAACGGGACGGGCTTCTTGTGAAGCTCCCGGAGGTTGTGGTTTCTGTTTCCGCGGATTTCTCTTCAGGGCTTTCGGGAGAACATCTTTATCTTCTCGCTCCTGAATTCGCGCAGAAACTTGTAAACCTTGTGACAAAAGAGGACAACGCGGATTTTGACGATATGGCTTTGTCCTGCATCTGCGATGTTGTGGCGATGCATACAGGAACTGAAGTCCAGGAGCTTGACAAGACTGGAAATTTCCCCGGGCTTGCCTGCAATCCCGGCGAGGCGGTCAGCAATCCCAAGGCGATGATTCCTATTCCGCACAATAAATTTGCCCTTATAAGCTATCCTGTTTCGCTTGACGGACAGGGATACACATTGTGGGAAGCAATCGGCGGACAGGCTGCTGAAAAAATCAGCAATGCTTACGGCGGAAACCAGGCTGAGCTTGAAAGCGTTTCTCCTGCCGCATCCGGCATCCAGCAGAATCCTATGGGAAACAATATGGCTGGAATGGGCGGAATGCCTCAGATGAACATGGTCCAGATGAATCCTGCTTCCCAGATGAATATGTCTATGCCGGCAGGAATGCCTCAGATGAATATGGGAATGCAGCCTATGAACATGGGAAATATGCAGATGATGCAGGGACAGAACATGGGATTCAATGTGCCTAATGTCCAGAACCTTCAGTATCCTAATCTTCAGGGAGCGAATCTTTCCGGCGAGTCGCAGAACATCAGCCTTATCATGGATGTCTACATGGAGATGACTGTAGAGCTCGGCCGCACGAAAAAGCAGATAAAAGATATTCTCGGAATGGGAGAAGGAACAATCATCGAGCTTGACAAGCTTGCGGGTGAGCCTGTCGACATTCTTGTAAACCATAAGCCTATCGCGAAAGGAGAAGTCGTGGTCATCGATGAAAACTTCGGCGTGCGAGTGACAGAAATCCTTTCTCCTCTGGAAAGGGTTTCAGACTTGCGCTGAAAATTTCAGTACAGGACAGAATCAAAAAGCCCTTGTCCTTTTTATGGATAAAGGCGGCGGATTTTGCCCTGCATTTGTTTTCCGTATTTCAAGGAAATACGCTCCCGCGGGGAAAAAGGCGGACGGAAAAAAGAAAAGTTTTTCCGCCCGTTTTTGGGGGGCATAAAATAAAACGGGTGGGAAAAATTGAAAATCTCAAAAAAAATCACTGCGTTCTGCGCGGTCTTGCTCCTGTTTGTTCCAGGAATCTATCCGCAGAACACTTCTTTAGATATTCAGGACAGCGAAGCACCTTCATCGGCTTTGCAGAATACAGGCTCTGGTTCTTCAGCTGCTTTTCAGGACGACATTCCGTTCACTCTTTCAGAGCCTTCGGAGGAAGAGACTCCTTCGCGTTCAAACACTTTTTTTCTTTTTTTCAGGATGATTCTTGTCCTTGCTTTTGTTGTCGCCTGCATTTACGGTGTCCTCTGGCTCATGCGGCGGAGCATGAAACGGAATCCGAAAAGCTCTGATCCTTTTCTCAGGAATGTTTCCTCGATTGACCTTGCTGTCGGAAAATCGGTCCATGTCGTGACTCTTCTTGACAGGGCGTATGTTGTCGGTGTAGGCGAGAACTCTGTGAATCTTCTTGGGGAGTTTTCTTCCGAGAACGAGAAGGACAGGGAGCTCATAAACGCGATGAACCTTTACGCTGACGAGCACCAGAATGTGAGGAAACCTAAATCGTTCGCGGATGTCCTTGAAATTTTCATGCCCAAGGCGGCTAAAGGAAAAAGCGGAATTTTCGGCGACACGCAGAAAAGGATGAACGACACGATTGAGCGCCAGAGAACCCAGATGAACGGCGGTGATGAAAGTGAGTAGAAAACCGACCAGAAATTTTTCAAGAAAACTTTTTTCCGTCCTGTTCGCTTTCTTTGTTTTTTCCCCGAATGTCTTTTCACAGCAGAACAGTTTTCCCGAAGGCTCTTCACAGGGAAATACAGAAATGGGAAGAAATGTCAGGCCTCTCGATGTTCCGAACATAAGCGTCCAGATTACAGAGCCGAGAAACGGACAGGAGGTCGCGTTTTCAGTAAGGCTTCTTGTAATCCTGACTGTAATCACAATCGCGCCGAGCATTCTTCTTCTTGTAACGTGCTTCCTTCGTTTTTCGATTGTCCTTGACTTCATAAAACGCGCGCTTTCCCTTCAGCAGGTTCCGCCTACAGCAGTCCTGAACGGAATCGCCTTTTTCATGACGCTTTTTGTGATGTGGCCGACTTTCACCGACATTTACACAAACGCCTACAGTCCTATGGCTGACGGAGACATCACTGTTGAAGAGGCGATAGAAAACACAGAGATGCCGATAAAAAGGTTCATGTATACACAGATGGCGGATGATGAAAGCTACATCATGATGTTCATGAATATGGCGAACCTTGAAAAGCCTGTCTCAAGCGTTTCTGAAATTCCTTTGTACATTATGATTCCGGCTTATATTCTTCACGAGCTTACAGTCGCGTTTAAAATCGGCGTGATTTTATATATTCCGTTCATAATAATAGACATGGTTGTCGCGAGCATCCTTATGTCGATGGGAATGATGATGCTTCCGCCTGTCCAGATTTCGATGCCGTTCAAGCTTATGCTTTTTGTGCTTGTCGACGGCTGGGGGCTTCTTACAACGCAGCTTTTCGCCTCTGTGATTCATTAGCGGTTTTAAGGCGGATCGGATTATTTTTGAAACTGATTTTGGAGGAAGAAGATGTCAGTCGGAACTTTGGTAAATCTGATGCGCGGAGGAATCGAGCAGGTCCTGATGCTGATTCTTCCTGTCCTGGGAGCGGCTCTTGTGATAGGTCTTGTTGTCGCGATTTTCCAGGCCACAACTTCGATTCAGGAGCAGACTTTGACTTTTCTTCCTAAACTTGTTGTGATTCTTGCGGTGCTCGCTCTTCTGGGAAGCTGGATGTTCAGCGAGATGAGGGACTACACAATAAATCTTTTCAGGATGATACCAAATCTTGCGCGGTGAAAACCTGCTCTTTAAGGAACTTGAAAAATGATTGAAGCGATTCTTTCAAAAGGAAGTCTGTTTTTACTCGTCGCGGCAAGAAGCGCAGGGCTTCTTCTTACGCTTCCTCTTTTTTCGATGAGGACAGTCCCTTTCGCTTCGAAAATCGCTCTTTCAGGCTACATGGCTTACATAATGATGGGATTCGCTGATTTTTCCGCGTACGGGTCTTTTGCGGCTCTGGACGGAGCGTTCAGTCTTTATTATGTCCTTCTTCTTTTAGGCGAAGGAATGATAGGCGTGATAATGGGATTTTACGTTTCGATTATCTTCGCCGCGTTCAGCACAGCGGGACAGTTCTTTGCTTTCCAGATGGGATTCGCCGCGGCTTCCGCCTATGACTCTTTGTCCCAGATAGAGAATCCTCTTATGGGCCAGTTTCTGAATCTTGTCGCCATGCTGATTTTCATGCAGAACCAGTGGTTCCAGAAGCTTTTCGTCCGCGGGCTTGCGGGAAGCGTTTCCTCCCTGAATGTGTTCGGGCTTGTATCAGGAAGGGAAAGAATCGTGAGGTTTCTTTTGAAAGGGCTTTCAAACCTTTTCGGCGACGCGCTTCTGATTTCCCTTCCGATAATGGGAACTCTTCTTCTTGTGACAGTCTGCACAGGTCTTCTTTCAAAAGCGGCTCCTCAGATGAACCTTTTGTCCGAAGGATTTCCTGTCATGATTCTGCTTGCATTCCTGATCCTTGTAGCCTTGTTCCCGTCTTTGTGCGACTTTTTTGTCCGCGCGTTCAACACTGGAATAAACGACCTTCATTCCGTCTTGGGCGCGCTGGGAAACGGAGGAACATGATGAGCGCGAAAGACTTGGATTTGCAGTGGTTCGCCGCGGAAGACGAAGGGCGGACTGAAGAGCCTTCGGAATACAAGCTCCGCAAAGCGCGCGATGAAGGACGCGTTCCCAAAAGTCAGGATCTGACCGGCTCTCTGGTTTTTCTTTTCGCCCTTGTCGTGATGATTTTTCTTTCAAAGTCAATCCTTGCAGGCTGCGCGGATATAATGAGGTTCTTCTTTGAAAGATGCAACGAAAGCCAGGTCGCGAATCCAAGGTTCGCGTATGTGTTCGCCCGTTATTTTGTCCGGCTTGTCCTTCCGGTCGCCGCGTCAGGAGTTGTCGCAGGAATCATCGGAAACATAATCCAGAACCGCGGATTCATATTCACTTTGAAGCCTATCGAGCCTAAGTTCAACAAGATTGTCCCCAGATTCGGCGAGTATTTCAAGAACACTTTGTTCAGTTTCAAAGGGGTTTTCAATGTCGTGAAGTCAATCGGAAAAGTCGCGGTTATCTGTGTCATCGCATATATGATTATAAGGCGGAACATTCCTGTCCTTGTCCAGACTATAAGAAGCGGAAATGTCCTTTCTTCCCTTGGAAAAATCGCAAGCATCGCATCGCAGCTTCTTCTCAGTGTCGCTCTTGTGTTCATCGCTGTCGCGATTCCTGATTATTTTGTCCAGCGGCGCGAGTTCATGCAGTCGATGAAAATGACAAAATACGAGGTCAAGCAGGAATACAAGGAGATGGAAGGCGACCCTGAGATAAAACGAAGGCTTCAGGACGAGCAGAGAAGAATACTCACTCAGAATGTGAGGAAGGCTGTAAGAGAAGCGGATGTAGTTATAACAAACCCGACGCATTACGCGGTCTCGATGAAATACGATGTCTCGGTCGCTGACGCGCCTAAAATAACCGCGAAAGGCGAGGATTCTCTTGCCCTTCAGATGAGGCAGATAGCGAAGGAAAATGATGTTCCTGTAGTGGAGAACCGTCCTCTTGCGCGTTCGCTCTATGCAGATACCGAAGTTGGTGATATAATACCAGATAAATACTGGCAGATTCTTGCCAAGATTTATGCCGAAGTGGGAAAATACAGCTCAAAGACTATTGAATAATTTGCTGAGGGTGGGGACTAGTGGCAAAAGAATCAATCAAAGTTTCTATAAAATCAAAGACAGGCGGCGAGGGCTTCCTGAATTTCATTTCAAAAAACACCATGGCGGTGGCGGCGGTTCTTGTCGTCATAATGCTTGTCATTCCTCTTCCTAAATTTTTGATCGATGTCCTGATGACTTTGAACCTTGCGCTTTCAATCATAATTCTGCTTGCTGTCATCTACACGACAAGGGCGTCGAATTTTTCTTCGTTTCCTCAGATTATCCTGTTTGCCACCCTGTTCGGGCTTGGAATAAACATCTCGTCGACAAGGCTGATTCTTTCCGCTGACGGAAGCGCAGGACTGAACTCGTTGAAATCAAACCAGAGCGCGATGGTCCAGGCGTTCGCGAATATCGTCGCGGGCGACAATCCTGTGATCGGCTTCATAATCTTTATAATACTTATAATCGTCCAGGTTATCGTAATCACAAAAGGCGCAAGCCGTGTTTCAGAAGTCGCGGCGCGCTTCACTCTGGATGCGATGAGCACAAAGCAGTTCGACATAGACAACCAGCTGAACAGCGGATATATAACAGAAGACGAGGCCCGCAGGATGAAGGCGGAGCTCCGGCGCGACATAGACTTTTACTCGAATATGGACGGTTCCTCCAAATTCGTTTCAGGAAACGTGAAGGCTGGAATTTTCATCACTGTCATAAATCTTGTAGGCGGATTTATAGTCGGAATGGTCCAGAACAATCTGGGTTTTTCGGATTCCCTTGAGCTTTACTCAAAGCTTACAATCGGAGACGGGCTTTTAAGCCAGCTTCCTTCCTTAATGCTTTCGTTCGCGACAGGCGTTCTTGTCACAAAAGACAAGTCCGAGGAGACTCTGGGCGAGCAGGTTGTCAAGAATTTCACGACAGACGGAACAATTTACCAGATTGTCGGCGTTGTCCTTGTCCTTATCGGAATAATTTTCCACAACAGCACGATTCTTTTTCTTCTTCCTATCGGAGCGGTTTTTGTGTGGTACGGATTCCGGCTCTCAAGAAATCTCCATGCGCAGACGGAATCAAAGGCAAAAAAAGAGGCGGAGGAAAAGGCTTTAAGCGAAAGCCGGAGCAAAAACAACGCGGAGAACGATTCTGTCGCTCCTCTTGACGACCTTTCCCTTGAATTAGGATACGCTCTTCTTCCTCTTGTGAACGAGGAGGCAGGAGCGGAGCTTCTTGAGCGTATTTCAAGAATCCGCCGCGAGTCCGCGCTTGACATCGGTCTTCCTGTTCCGAAAATCAGAATCATCGACAACATGAACCTGAATCCGAACGAGTACAGTTTCAAGATACGCGGAATTGAAGTCGGACGGAGCACAATAAGGCTGGGATATTATATGTGCATGGACACAGGCTCTGTGACCGAAGAGATAAAGGGAGAGGCGACAAAAGACCCGACATTCGGAATGGCTGCTATCTGGGTCCCTGAAAGCCAGAGAAGCGAAGCGGAGCAGGCGGGATATATTGTCGTTGACCCTCCGACGATAATCGCGACGCATCTTACAGAGCTCATCCGCCTTCACTCTTATGAAATTCTCGGACGCAAGGAAGTCGCTCTTCTTGTCAACAAAGTCAAAGAGACAAATCCTATCGTCGTGCAGGAAGTCATGGAAGGCTCATCTCCGATGTCGTTCGGCGACATAGAAAAAGTCCTGAAAGAGCTTTTGAGGGAACAGGTTTCAATCAGGGATATGGTTTCAATACTTGAGACTCTCGCCAACTACAGGAACATCACAAACAGCACCTGGGATCTTGTCCAGAAAGTCCGCGAGGCTCTGGGGCTTCAGATTTGCCTTCAGTATGCGGATGAGGACAGAAAGCTGCGTGTCGTGAACCTTTCACAGGAATGGCAGGAAAAAATAGACGAGTTCAAGCAGATTCCTGCCGACGGCTCGCGTCCTTTTGTCGCTTTTGACCCTGTCACCGGAAGGCAATGGATAAAAAATATAAGCGACGAGATAGCCGCTGTCAGGAATCTCGGCTATCAGCCTGTGCTTCTTTGCGTGAGTTTTGTCCGCATTTTTGTTAAGTCCGCGCTTGAGCGTGAAATTCCGGGTCTTGTTGTCATTTCTGACAGGGAAGTCATCGCAGGCGGCTCGGCTATACAGCTTGAAGTCCTGGGAACAGTCAACTACGAGGAAGGTAATTATTAAAGATGGCTATGGAAAGGAACAGTGACGGGATTCAGACTTTAAGGGCTAAAAACCTTGACGAGGCAAGGCGGAAGCTTTTTGATATGTACAAGACAAACTACACAATCGTTGATAAAAGGGGAGTTCCCAAGGCTGGATTTTTAGGGCTTTTCAGAAAAGACGAGCTTGAAGTGACTTATAAGGTGAAGTCGAGAAACCAGTTTGCGGACATGAACCCGTACGGAAACCCGATGAACACAGTTATCCGCGATGAAAGTCCGCTCGATTTCGAGAAGAACAGGGCGGATATTCTTAAAAAGTCCCAGCAGAAAAATCAGTCCTCTTTAGCCAGCGCGAAGGTTGAAAGCCAGATAACAGACCTTAATAAAAAGCTTGACGAGATGACTAGCATGATAAAAGGTCTTCCTGGCCAGCAGAGCCAGAACCATCCTTCGATTTCCCAGATTGAAGACCTTCTTTCAGAAAATGAATTCTCCTTCTCGTATATCCAGGAGATTTCCGAGAAGATAAAGAAGACTTTTCCTCTTGAACAGCTTGACGATTTTTCGCTTGTCCAGAGGACTGTCGTTGACTGGATAGGCGAATCCATAAAGACAGGAATTCCTTTGAGCTACAAAAGACCGCGCGTCGTGATAATTGTCGGTCCTACAGGAGTCGGAAAGACCACGACTTTGGTGAAGCTTGCCGCCGAGTTCATAAAGGAATCTAAAAGCAAAGGCCGTCCTGCGGATTTCTGCCTTATAACGACAGACACGATGAGGGTCGGCGCCCTGGAGCAGCTTTCAAGGTTCGGCGAGCTTGTCGGAAAAAGCGTCTTCAAAGCCCAGAACAAGAACGATGTCTCTTCCCTTTACGAGCAGCACAAAGACAATGTGGATGCGATTTTCATAGACACTGGCGGCTACGGGCCGAACGACGCAAGCCTCATCGCTTCAATGAAAGAGACTCTTTCTGTCCAGGGGCTGAACGCCGAGATTTATCTTGCCGTCGCCGCCTCGACAAAGGCCCGCGACCTCCACAATATAATGCGGAACTACGAGCCTTTCGGTTACCAGAGCGTGATTGTCACAAAATGCGACGAGTCAAGCCAGTACGGAAATGTCATAAGCGCCTTGAGCGAGCGGCACAAGACTTTGGCTTATGTCACGCACGGACAGAAAATCGTGGAGACATTGACAAAGGGAAGCGCAATCTGGTTTCTTACAAGGCTTGAAGGCTTTAAAATAGACAGAATCCATATCGAAGATAAATTCTACGAAGAAGATAACAGTGAGGTCGAATAATGGAAGAACAGGCAGAAGGTTTGAGGGAATTTGTGGAGAACGGATATCCGGGCGATTCTTCCGCGGAAAAAGGCGGTTTCTCTGAAAAGGGAAAGAAAAACCATTCCACAAGGATAATCGCCATAACAAGCGGAAAAGGCGGCGTCGGAAAGACAAACATTTCTGTGAACATGGCGATTGCCTACGCCCAGCTGGGAAAGAAAGTGATTCTGATTGACGGCGATATGGGAATGGCGAACATAAATGTGCTTTTAAACACTGTCCCTCAGTACAATCTTATGCACGTGATAAACAAGAAGAAGACGATGAAAGAGATTATCCTTGACACTGAATTCGGGATAAAATTCATCGCGGGCGCGAACGGATTTTCAAAAATCGCGAACCTTACAGTCGAGGAGCTTGAATATTTTGCAAAGCAGTTCAGCTCTCTTGAGAACGCGGACATAATAATAATCGACACAGGAGCGGGAATCGCGAACAATGTCCTCCAGTTTGTAGCCGCGGCGGACGAGGTTTATGTCGTGACAACACCTGAGCCGACAGCAATCACAGACGCTTACGGAATCATAAAGATAATCACGACAGAAATCATGGACCGTTCCGTGAACCTCAAGCTTCTTGTGAACCGCGTCCATTCAGCCGACGAGGGAAAAAGAATCGCCGAAAGAATCATAACGATTGTCGGACAGTTTTTAGGCTACAAGGTCGACTACATAGGATTTGTCTACGACGATCCTGTCGTCCAGGCTTCTGTGATCCGGCAGAAACCTTTTATCGTTGTGAATCCGACTTCAAAGCCTTCTGTGTGCCTGAAGCATATTGTAGGAAGAATCGAGAAGACTGAGCTTTGCGACAATGAAGGAGTCTCGAACTTTCTTAAGAAATTCCTGGGAAAAAAGAACAGGATTTGAGACGGGCTTCGGCTGCAAACGGCGGCACGCTCAATAAATTGCTGTCTTTTTTGATGTTTCTGTTATATAATTATTTTGTTGTTCTGAAAAAGGGAGGTAAAATTGAAGAACATAAAACTTATTGCAGGTTTTTCTGTTTTCGGTTTTTGCCTTTCATTTTTTTTCGGGCTGTTTTCAAAGTCAGGGTTCGGACGGATAATCCTTTTCGCCTTTATTTTCGCTCTTGTGTTCGCTGTCCTTGCTTTCGCCCTGCAGTTTGTGTTTGAAAAAGTCCTTGACCTGAACGGAAACGAGGATTTTCCTTCACAAGGCGCTTCTCAGGAGTCATCAAATTCGGTCGGGCAGAACATCGACATAACGGTCGAGGACGAGGAATTTCCAAGGGAAGAGGGCGAGCCTCAGTTTTTTGTGGGAACAAACCATCAGATGCTTGAGGAAAGCGACATGAGCAGCGGAATAAAAGCGTCTAAGGCGGAAGCAAACACGAAGTCTGAGGCAAGCAAGGCGGAAAAGCCTTTTCTCACTTCTTCAGGAAACGGGATTCCGGAAAGCCCGCGCGCGGATTCTGCCTCTTTGCAGGCGAAGGAGAAGATACTTTCAGCGAACGCTTCCGCAAGCGCTTCTTTTACGGCGGAATCCCAGCCTGAGCCTGCTTTGAAAAAGGCAGAAGGTTTTGTTCCGATAAACCTTGGAGAGACACCGAAAAACATTTCAGGAACGGAAGCCAGACTGATTCAGGAAGTGAATCCTGCTTCCAATGACAACACGAGGGAAGATTCTTCTTCGGAGAACCGGGATTCCCTGGACGAGGAGCTTGACACTCTTCCAGACCTTGAAGAGATAACTTCTTCCGCTCCGAAAATCACGATTTCTTCCGCCGATGAAGATTCCTCTTCTGATGACGGAGTTTCTGTATCTTCAAAAGATATTTCAGAGGTTACAGAAGGAAAAGATGTCACTCTGATGGCGAAAGCGATAAGCACATTGCTGGCAAAAGACACTTGAGTCTTTGAATATATAAACTGATAAGGATTAAAGAATGGACGAGAATAAACCGGAAAACGCTTCAATCAACGACGAGAAAGAAGAAGACTTGCTCTGGGAGGAATTTCGTAAAACCAGATCTTCAAAGCTCCGCGATAAATTTATCAGGCAGTATATGCCGCTTGTCAAATATGTTGCAGGAAAAGTCGCTGTCGGAATGCCGAACAGTGTTGAATTCGATGATCTGGTCGGATTCGGACAGTTCGGGCTTCTTGACGCTATAAATAAATACGACCCTTCAAAAGGCGTCAAGTTCAAGACTTACGCAGTGACGCGTATACGCGGCGCGATTTTTGACGAGCTCCGCCAGATTGACTGGGTTCCCCGTTCTGTCCGCCAGAAATCGCGCGAAATCGAGGACACTATTGTATCCCTTGAGGCGCGTCTTGGAAGAACGGCAAGCGATTCTGAAATCGCGGATGCCCTCAAGATGAGCGAAGACGAATACCACCGCACAATCATGAAAGTCTCGGGAACAAGCATACTTTCGCTTAATGAGGTCTGGTATTCGGGAGACGACAATGACAGCATGTCAATCGGAGACTCGATAGAATCTCCTTCGAGCCTGAATCCTGATGTCATAGCGGAACGGGAGGAAGTCAGAAAAGTCATAATCCAGGCGATAAACGAGCTTCCTGAAAAGGAAAAGATGGTGATTGTCCTTTACTATCACGAGGATCTGACATTCAAGGAAATAGGCGAAGTCCTTGAGGTGAGCGAGTCGAGAATTTCCCAGCTCCACACAAAGGCGAACCTGAGGCTTCGGGCTAAGCTTACAAACATGAGAAAAGGAATTATGTAAATGGTTACGCTTGACCAGATTCGCGAGGAGCTTCAGAAAAGGCTTTCAGTTGACAAGGAGCTTCATCATGTGGAGGTGAACGCTTTCACAATCGACGAGGCTCTGTCTGACGCTGCGGTTCAGCTTGATTTGCGTTCGGACAGTCTTGAATTTGAAGTGCTTGAAAAGGGAAGCAACGGTTTTCTTGGAATCGGAAAAAAGCCCTGGAAACTCAAGATTTACCAGAATCCTGACAGTTTTGTGAAATCCAGTACAGATGCGGGCGGAAACATTCTTGACGAAAGCGGAATGTTCGAGAAAGTCCAGATTGAGTCCAGGGACGGTCTTTTTTATGTGCGTCATTTCGGTTCTTCTATAAAGCTGAAAGTCATCGCTCCTGTGGGGAACGGACGCGCTGTCGATGAAAAGGAAGTTCTTGATGTGATAAAGCGGGCCGACACGGAGTCATTTGACGCTGAGCTTATCCATGGTTTTGTCCAGAACGGAACAGACGGCGCATACGAGACTGTGGGAACTTACGCGCACATCACCGCCGCCGATTCTGTTGTGACTGTGGATGTCTCAAAAGACGAGATGAAGGTCACGATAACAGTTGAGCCTCCAGCGCAAAGCGGAGCAGACCTTACTTCCGAACAGATAGAGCGCGCCTTGAAAAACCAGGGAGTTGTCGCAGGAATCGACACCGACAGGATAAATGAGTTTGTGGATAATCCGGTCTACAACTCGCCTTATGTCGCGGCATCCGCGATTCTTCCTGAGGACGGGCACGACTCTTACCTTGACTATAAATTCATAACAGACGAGTCAAAGCTCGGCGCGATTCAGGACGAAAGCGGAAGCATCGACTATAAAAAGAACAACAGGATTCAGAATGTCGTTGAAGGCCAGACTCTTGCCGTGAAGGTTCTCGCCACGCGCGGAAAAGGCGGAAAGACAGTTTTCGGCCATTATCTTGAGGCCAAGAACGGAAAAGACCTGCCGGTTCAGCTTGGACAGAATGTAAGGTTCGACAAGGACGGAGTTACAGTTGTCGCCGCGAAAAACGGACAGGTTCATCTTGTGAACGGAAAAATCACTGTCGAGCCTGTCCTGAACCTTGATGCGGTGAACATCAAGTCAGGAAACATAGATTTCCTTGGAACTGTCTATGTCAAAGGAAATGTCGAGGACGGATTCGATGTCCGCGCTTCGGGAAATATAGACATCGGCGGAACTGTCGGAAAATCAAAAATCGAGGCGGACGGAAACATCATCATTCATCAGGGCGTTTTCGGAAAGAACGAAGGCTCAATCAAGTGCGGAAAATCGCTTTGGGTCAAGTTCGTCCAGGAGATGACAATCGATGTCGAGGAGAACATAATCGCGACGGATTCGCTTATGAACTGCAAGATAACGGCGATGAAAAACATTGTCGTCTACGGAAAAAAAGCCCAGATCACAGGCGGAACGCTTTTTGCCACAGAAGAGATATGCGCGCGCACGCTCGGTTCTCCAGGCGGAGGGGCGACAACAACCCTGACTGTCGGAGTTGACCCGCGAGCAAAGCTCAAGCTCGACGGTCTTCAGGAGAAACAGTCAAGGCTTGCTTCCGAGCTTGAGAATCTTCAGCTTGAAATCGACAATCTTGAAGGAATAAAAAAGACAAGGAAAAAGCTTCCTGCCGACAAGGAATCCCGGCTCAAGCTTGACACTTCAAGGAAGGAAGAGATTGTCGAAGAGAACAAGAAGCTTTCAGAAGAGATAAACACAATCCAGACCCATTTAAGGGAGCTTAAAGCGATAGGAAAAGTCAAAGTCGAGGGAGTGACTTATCCAGGAACTAAGATTTATATAAGGGATGCGCTTGATGAGGTCCAGACGGAAGTTTCAGCCTGCACATTCTATTACGAGAATACTATGGCTCGGCGCGGAAAATACGAGCCTCCGCAGGTTGATGTCACAAAAGGACCTGAAGGATACAACTGATGGGACTGAATCCGCTTGATTTGCAGACAATGTACGCTCAGATAAACAATGTCGCCCGAGACGCGGCGCATCTTACGCAGGGAGCCGCGCTTTCAGAGGCTATGCAGCAGCAGAACATTGTGAAAAAAAATCTTGAAGAGGCGACAAAAGTAAACCAGGCGAAAGAAAATTCAAAGTCAAAGGGAATCGATGTGAACGCCGAGGGGAAAAACCAGAGCCAGGACGGAGATTTCTCTGACGGAAAGAGGAGCGGCGGAAGCGTTTCTGAAGAAGACAGGGATTCCGAAAGAATCAAAGAGGATTATCTCGGAAGGCACATCGATATTACGCGTTAGTTCAGAAACTGTTCCAGGTGATTTTTAGGAAAGAATGATATGGGTTATGTGATTGTTTTTCTGTGCATCTTCAATGTCGTGATGTGGATTGTCTTTCTAAGAAATTTCAAAAAGCTTTTCACTACAGACAACATAATCGAAGAGACAAAAGCCGAATACAACAAGCTTGTCCAGGATTTCAACAAGAACACAGACACAAACCTTACAATCCTTGACGACAGGATCCGCACGCTGAAAGCCCTGGTCGCCGAGGCGGACAAAAAAATCCGCCTTTTGAATGAGATTGAAAAGAAAGGATATGCGGCTTCCGCTCTTTCAGCGGCGATTTCGGGCGCGAAAGTCTCTTCTCAGAATAAAAAAGCCGCGGACGCGTACACAAAGTCAAAATCAGCAAGGAGCATAAATCCTGAATCCTCTTACGGAATAACAGGGAAAGCCAGAGCCGTCGAGCAGGGAACTTTGTTTGACGAGCCTTCACAAGGCGCGTTTTCCGGAGCCTCTCCGATTGACACTCGCGTTACAGTCAATGTCAATTCAAGAGGCGAGTCATGGGCTGAAGTTCCTGTTGTGGTTCCTGAAGTCTACATGAGCGAAAAGCCGGTTTTCCGAAAAAAGGACAAAAAGTCGGAGATTGTTTCCATGTACGACTCAGGAATGTCTGTCGAGGACATAGCGCTTGAGCTTATGCTTACAGACACGGAAGTCCAGTTCGCCCTTTCATTGGAAAACAGACTATGAGGACAAAAAAGACATATTTCGGAACTCTTTCCGACGGAAGAAAGGCGCATCTTTATTCAGTTTCGGACAAGGAGATTTCCTTTACTGCGTCGGATTACGGATGCGCTATCACAAACATAATCGTGAACGACAGGAACGGAAAAAAAGTCGATGTCGTCCTGGGACATCCTACACTGGCAGGATACGCTTCTGAATGGGGAAGTTTCGGCGCGGTGATAGGACGCTTTGCAAACAGAATTTCAGGCGCGGCTTTTTCTCTCGGCGGAAAGGAATATTCCCTGGCTGACAACGCGGGAGGAGTCTGCCTTCACGGCGGATTTCCAAGGTGGGAAAACGAAGTCTGGAAGGCGAGATTCATAAGGACAGAAAACGGAAAAGGAATCCGCTTTCACAAAGCCTTTGAGGACGGCTACCAGGGATTTCCAGGAAATCTTGATGTGAAAATCGATTATATTCTTGAAAAAGGAAAGCGGCTCGTTTTTTCATACACGGCGGAAACAGACAAGGAGACTCCTTTAAGCATAACAAACCATACTTATTTCAACCTGAACGGAAGCGGAACAATCCTTCACGAAAAGCTTAAAATCAGTTCCGGAAAAATCCTTGAGATTGGAAAAGATTCCTGCCCGACCGGAAAATTCACCGATGTTTCGGGAACACCTTTTGATTTCAGGGAAGAAAAGGAAATCGGAAAAGAAATCTCTTCAAAGCTTCTTGAAAGCACAAAAGGCTACGACCACTGTTTTGTGACCGGCGCGTACAATAAAGATAGCGGAGTTCCTGTAAAAGCAAGCGTTGCTGTCGAGACAGCCCGTCTTTCAGACGGAAAGTCAGGAATCGCGCTGGAGCTGAGCACAAACTGCGAAGGCCTGCAGCTTTACACAGCGAACTATGTCGGGCGCATCGCAGGAAAATACGGCGATTTTTATTCTCCGAAATGCGCGGTCTGCCTTGAGACACAGGCGTTTCCCGACTCGCCGAACAAAAAATCCTTTCCTTCTGTCATCTTGAAGCCGGGAACAGAATACAACGCTGTCACAGTCTTGAAATTCTCGAACTTTTAAGGAAAACCATAAAAGCCGGCATTTTGTCTGATTATTATGCAAAGATATGATAAGAACAAAAAAAAAATTCCGCACGGATTCATCTTGCTGAGGCAAACATGGAATCCGTATTACAATCGTCTTCAATAAAAAAAAATAGCTTTTGGTCGCGCAGCATTTGGTTCAAAACCGCACAATATTGTGCTGCACGCTAGTTTGCCTTGGAACTATATACATTGCCGCTCACGCGGCAGCAAACTAGAATATTTTTGCCCCAAATGCTGCACTCCCGACCGCCGAAACTTTTACCTCAAATCTCAACATTTATGAATAAATAGCCCAAATGTCGATTTTCTTTGCAAACAATAAAAAATGCAC
>CAZSHF010000018.1:0-34602 GCA_964606655.1 uncultured Treponema sp. | reverse complement strand
CAAGAACTCAAGAACTCAAGAACTCAAGAACTCGCTGATTCTGTCTACTTAAAAAACAGTCATTTGTCGCCTGAAAAACGACGGACTTCTTTTCTAAAATCATTCTTATCCGATTTTATCATTTTGCTTCTTTCAGTTTTCTCAATCCCGGTGTTCGCAAAGCAGAATATCCCGGACTGGGTTCAAGACTACAAGCTGGTTTATCCGAATGTAAAATACATCGCGCAGCGTGGAAGCGGCGAAAGTGCGGAAAAAGCTCGGACAGATGCGACCGCCCAGATTGCGCGTTATTTTCAGACAAGCGTGAATGCAAATCTTACAACAACGCTTTCTTCCCAAACATCTGCAAATCAAGTTCAGGAAAGCACAAAGGTTGTGGACGAAGTTCAGGTAACATCTGAAATCTCGCTTTTCGCTGTGGAAACAACCGAGCCGTTCTTCTTTAAAAAAGAAAAGAAATGGTACTGCGTGGCTTTTATAAACCGCGAAACCGCTTGGAATCAATACGAGCCAGAGATTCAAAATGCAAAGTCAACATTCATGAACTTCTACGAAAAGGCGGAAAACGAGGAAGAGCCTTTCTACAAAATCAAGTTCTATGAATCCGCGTTGAATGAATCGCAGAACTTTCTTGAAAAACTTGAATACGGAAGAATCCTGAATCCAGCCGAAGAGAAAAAATATTCCGCTGACAGAGAAAAAGTTTCGTCAGTTCCGGCGAAAATCGCAGAGGAAAAGCAGAACATGAAAGTCCGCGTGAATGTCGCGGGCGATTATTCAAGCATTGTAAAAAACGCGCTTGTTTCGGCATTCTCAGAAAGCGGATTCAGCGTGGGCGACGACGGAACTTATGCCTGCGACGCGGAAATCACACTTGACCAGAACGGAGAAAACCCTGTTTCAATCACGCCCGGAATCGAAGTCAAAGTGAAAAGCCAGAACGGGAAAGTGCTCTTCACCTGCGCGGAAAAGTCCGCAGAAAAATCAATCGCATATTCGCTGGACAAGGCAAAGAATAAGTCTTTCCCGAAACTTGCGGAAAACATAAAGGCAAAAATTATAGAGATGCTGAAATAAATTCAGCATGACGTAAAAAATAAAAATCATTTTTGGAGGAATAAAATGAAAAAATTATGTTCAAAAATCGCATTCGTGCTTTCTGCGGCAATTGCGGTTTTCTTGTTTGCAAGTTGTGCTTCAACGCCAAAGGCGGATTCAAATCCTGCTGACGAAAAACGCAACGAAATTCCAGAAGCGGAAAAGAACGAAGTTGACAAGATTGTTATTGTTGACTGGACTGACCGCGCGCTCGGTGAAGTTTCCGCTCCGCAGTGGCTTAAAAACTTGCGTCGAGGAAACGCCGACCTTTTCAAGCAGATGTGGGGAACTGACTCAAGCCGTGTTGTAAAAATAAGCATGGCGACTGGAAAAACAGAGGCAACCGCACAGGCTTTGAGCCGTTCCGGATTTGCGTACACGCAGGCGGCGGAACTTAGCCAGAAAGTTATTGGGCGAGTTGGACAAGGCTTGAACGATGCAGGACAGCTTGAGGCACTTTATCTTGCGGCGAGCGAAACAAAGGCTGATATGTCAGGGCTTCGCGAGGAAACCGGATTTTTCCAGAAAATCCGCAGAACAAACGCGGACACCGGCGACAAAACAGAAGACTACATTTACTACACGGTCTATTCAATGGACAAGTCAACTTGGGACAACATCTGCAAAAAATATCTGATGGACGTGATGGGCGGCGCGGATTTGACAACCGAAACCCAGAAGAAAGTTGGTGCGCTCTTCAGCGAAATGAAAGACGATGCTGACAAGAAGGAAGCCACAAAACAGGCTGAAGAAGAAAAACTTTACAAAGCACAGATGGCTCGCCTTGAGGCAGAAAGGGCAAAGGCGAATGCAGATGCCGCCGCTTCAAATGCGGAGACTGCAAACGCCGCGTTGAAAGCAAAGGAAATGGACGCTCAGGAAGCGCAGACAAAGGCTGCCACGGAACAAGCCGCACAGCTTGCAAGTTATTTGATGTAAAAAATTCAGTGGCTTTTGTTTTTGGAAACACAAAAGCCACTGTCTTGTATGCGGTCATTTCGAGAACTTCAATGACCGTCTTTTAGGAAAAACTTATGAAAAAGAAAATCACACTGATTCTTGCATTTTTCGCAGTCAGTTTTATATATGCGCAGAACAAAAACACAGTTCAAGTTCTTGTGCCTGAAAGCGTGAACCTTTCTGCGTCGGACTCTGCATGGCTTCCGGGTCAGATTCAGGACAAACTCAAAGAGAACGCGCAGAGTTATCTGAACATGACGACGATTGTGGATTCAAAAAGCGAAAACGCTGTAAAAAAACTTCAGGCACAGGCGGAAGACTCGGGACGCGACGAGAATACCGCGATTGAACTAGGAAAACTCACGACCGCTAAGTTCGCTCTGTTTTCAAAAATCAGAAAAAGCCCGAACGGATATTCAATAAGCGTGGACTACACGGACTTGACGACCGGAGTTCAGAAGGCGAGCGTAAGTTCAAAAGAATACTCGCAAGTCGCGTCGCTCTACGGTTCTACAGGCGCAGTTGACGAAATCACATTGAAACTTGCGGAAAAACTCGGAATCGCTTTGAGCACGCTGAACAAAAATCTTCTTTCAAGCGGAAGCTCAAGTTTCAGCCTTGACGAGCAGCTTGAACTTGCAAGACAGAACGAGGCTCAGTTCAACAAGATGATGGCGGACTATGATGCAGATTTAGCACGTCTTTCCACATCGAACGATATAAATGCAATACAGAACAAAAAGAAAATCGAAGCGGAAAAGGCTTTGCTTGCTGAAAAGCAGAACGCGGAAAAGAAACGCCAGCAAAATTTGCAGGCACAGAAAAAACAGGCAGAAGCGGACGCAAAACTTGAAAGCGAGCGAAGCATTGCACTGAAAACGCAGAGAGACAACCTTGCAAAGCAGGCGGCGGAAAAGGCAGCGCAAGTTCGCAAGGCAAAAATTGAAAAGCAGGGCGTTCTGAGTTTTATAACAACGCTTGAAAGCAAAAAAGCCGCGCTTGTGGAAATCAGGCAGAACGTGGAGGAACGCAGCAAAGAACTTCATAAACAAATGAAAAATGATGAGGCGGAACAGGCTTCAAAAATTCTAAATGCAAAGTGGACAACTGTTGAAATAAAGGACGGACAACCTACAGATGCCGCAAAACAGCGACGTGCGAACAAAGTGTGGGCAAACAACGATGCTCTCTTGGCAAAGTTCTACAGCGACTGCGACAGCGTTAAGCAGGCGACGATGACACAGCAGAACGCTCTTGTGGCGGACATAAACGCCGACTACGCGACTCTTGCAAAAACAAAAACCGTAAGCAGCATGGGAGATGAACTTAAAGTGAGCTACGGAACTTTCGACGGCGACAAGTACGGCTGGAACGCGTATCTTTCGCTTTACTCGGACGGAGTTTTGCTTTTCAGCGACACGTTCATTGTGAAGTACGAAACGCTTGCAGGAAAAGCCGCGCCCGCAATGGAGACCGCGACCGACGCTCAGTTAGACGAATACGCGAACAATGTTGATATGTACAACTCGCTCTTGGTACGAGGCGACCCGATTCTGTATTTTGAACTTGACTACAACGCCGTCGCTGCTCCGGAAGACAAGCCGAGCGCGTATACATTCAACTTTACAAAAATCAGAGCAATAAACACTGTAAGCGGAAAGGTTGTGCAGACAAGCGCGCTAAACGAAAAACTGGAGCGTGTGATGAAGCCAGAGCAGGACTTGCGCGAGATACAGGGCGTTGTGGCGGAGGAGAAAGAAAGAAAGGCATTCGCAGAGGAATTTCTCGCAAAGGGATATTCAAGAAGCGATGTGGACTTTGCATCAGAAAAATTTTCTCTGCAAGTGGTTGAGTGCGTACGGCACAAGTTGGCGGCCTTCAAGGACTTCAAGAGCATTTATGATGGAACATATTTTATTAGACATTACAATTCCAGTAAAAAAGTTGATTTTCTCTTTTCAAGTGAACCTGTAAGTCAAGCATTGTATGAGGCTGTGATGGGCAGCAATCCTAGTTATAAAAAAGACGATGAAAAGCCTGTCACGAATGTGGAATTAAGCGAAGCGACGGACTTCTGTAAAAAACTTACAGATTTGATTGATGCTAAAGTCAGACTTCCATCTTCTTATGAGTTGAGTAGTTTGGATAATGGTTATCAGTTTGGACTATATTGGAAGTCGTTGAAGGCTGTATTAGAAAGCGATGGTAGTGGCGGCGGATCGTACTACGGAAGCGAGCTGGGACTGTGCATTGTTATCGGTATAGAAAAATAACGTGGTAGGAGAAATGTAATGAGCGAAAGAATACTGCTTGCCGGTAACGGCATAAACGATGCTCAAAAAATATCATGGAACAATCTTCTCTGTTATGTTCAAAATAAATTAGTAAAAAATGGAAACTTTAGTGAAGAAAATGAAATTGATATAAAACAGTCAAAAATTTCGCCGACTCTTGTTTTTGAATTTTTGTGCAAGATAGATAAAAATACATCTGAATCAGCTGTAAGAAATATTGTAAAAGATTATGTTGAAGATAAATCAAATTTCGTTCCAAAACTCTGGGGCATATATGATGTAATACTCACAACAAATTTTGATAACAATCTTGTGATAAGCAAGTCCGGCACAACTGAAAATGAAAAGAATCCGAAAGAAAAAAAATTAACATACGAAAAAAAATTCCTCTATAGAAGATTGGATTTCACATACAACAAGTCTGACAAAAAAATATTTTTCATCCATGGATACTATCAAAAGCCTGAAACAATTTGTCTGGGTTTCGACCAATATACAGATAATCTTAAGCGCATTGAAAATTTCATTGTGGAAAATTATTCAATTAACAAGCCTTTTAAATCATCGAAAAGAAGAAAATCGATTTCTTGGATTGATTATTTTTTTATGGATGATACGGACATTGATGTCCTTGGTATGAATCTAACATCGGATGAAATAGACTTGTGGTGGATCTTGAATCACAGAGCAAAAGTTTTTAACAAACTGAAAAACAATCACATTCATTATTACGATTTAGCCAATGACAAAACTTGTGAAAACATCAAAAGAAATTATGAAAAGAAAATGCTTCTTGATTCAATGAAAGTTGAAGTTATAGACATCGAAGATGCAGAGGATTACAATTCTGATTTTTATAGTCTGTGTCTGAAAAATATAAAGGAACAGGAACAAAAGTCCATAGAAAGCAAGGAGACTTCAAAATGAAAAAACTAAAATCTATTATTGCAATTTTTTTTCTTGCCATTACTGCGTTCGTTTCCGCCGAAACCGAATACGAATATTTAATGAAGAAATATGAGTCCTCTATTCGGACTCTTCAAATTGAAAAAGAACGAGCCGAGAAGCAGGTCCAGGTAGAGAGCAAACTTTCAGGTCTGACAAAGATACCTGAAAGAGCATTTGAAGGCTGTGATTTCGAGACTGTAAGAATACCCGAGGGCATAACAGAAATCGGCGATTCTGCTTTCGCAGGTTGCAAAAATCTTGAGAGTGTTACCATTCCCCAAAGCGTAAGAAAAATCGGCGATTATGCTTTCTTTTCTTGCAAAAAACTTAAGAACATAATAATACCCGAAGGCGTGACAGAAATCGGCGGATGGACTTTTTACAATTGCGAAAATCTTGAGAGTGTTACCATTCCCCAAAGCGTGAGAAAAATCGGTGCGACTGCTTTCTCTTCTTGCGAAAAACTTAGTAACATAATAATACCTGAAAGCGTAACAGAAATTGGCGATTATGCTTTCTCTTCTTGCGAAAACCTTGTGAGCGTTACAATCCCCGTCAGTGTTGCAAGCATTGGTTATGACGTGTTTCGCAGCTGCAGAAATCTGAAGGACATTTATTTTGGCGGCACGAAAAAAGAATGGAAAAAGATAAACAAGGACAAAAAACTCGGAGACGGACAGATAAAACAGATAGGAGAGATAGGTTCTTACTCAAGCGAAGTCAATCTTCATTTCGGCTCGAAATAGCAATCACGGCTATTAGTCCGTCTCCGCTTCAACAACTAACCCCGCCTAAAAAAACGTGATTTCCCCGCACCAACACACAAGGGTGCAGGAATCACAAATTCTTTGTTGTACAATCAGTATTCAGAGGTAAGAATATGACTGATTGGTTTCCGGGATGCGAAGCTTTATTTAAAGCGATAAGGTTGCTTAGAAAAAGCAAAGATAAAGATGTTAGAAAGCTTGCGAAAGCATTGTCTTTAATCGAGGCTACATCCGTAGTCGGTGCAGGACTTGTTAATCTAAATTCTGAAGATTATGTTTCTGGCGCGTTTGATTCTGTCAATGCTATGGGAAATCTTAATCTTGCTGATTGGAAAAGTTTTCGTCATTTATATTGGGATTATGCAGATATTGGAGCGGATTTGCCGGAGACAGTTGCTTCGGATGCACGAAAAACTTTGGAAAACTTCTTTTCTGATGAAAAGAATAATGAACAGATTTAGGTAGAGAGGATTATTATGACTGATGTGACAGAATTATCTGGTTTTTCAAATGAAACTTGGGCAAAAGCGGCGAAAATATTAAAGCGTAAATCAAAACTTAAAGAACTTGGGCAAGAAATTGAAGATTTGCTTTCTTCTTCTGTTGGTGAACTTAAACTTATAAATTTCCGTTCCGAATTTATGGTCGCTTTTCAGTATTTTACGCTTGAGCATTTGGAAGACGAAGATATTGATTCGGATAAGTGGCGTGAATATCGGCGTTCTGGAGGTTTGTCAAATCCGATAGGCTGTTTTCCACCTTATATTGTAGAAGCATCTGCACAAGAACTTATGGATGAATATTTTGAAGACGCCGATGAATATTTTGAAAAAAATGGTGATGATGATTTCTATGAAGAATTTAATGAATCAGATAAAGATTTTGAATACGATTGCAATATTGAGGAAGAGCAAGCGAAAGAACTTGCAGTCATAGAAGAGGAAGAACAAAAGCGTATTGAATTTGAAAATTCTCCGGAGCATCAAAAGTTTCTTGCAGAGAAAAAGGAACGAAAAGAACACGAAGTCAAAGTTCAAAGTGAACGAAGAAATCTTCAGAAAATGGCTTTCTCAAAATCGAATATAGAAAAAGATTTCATCACAATTACGGATTCAATCACTACAACTGGAATAAGCAGAACTCTTGTTTCTGTAGAACTTTTTAAAATTTTCTGCAAGCAATCTGTGAACGAAGATGATTCTAAAAAAAATGCCAAGACTTTAAAATCATTTGCTAATGATTTCTTTGAGTTTTTAAAACAAAAAACAGGCGAAAAATATCGCTTGCCTACATTTTCTGAATTGAAAATGCTTTACGAAATTGACAAAACAGCATTTCCGCTGGATTCTTGTGAACTTACAGAAAGTGATGAATGTGTTTTTTTGGAAACAGACGGAACTTTGCAGACAAAACCACGCGAAGGAAGCGGCGAATATAATTTTAGAATCTGCAAAAATAGTAGCGTAAAAAAAATTGAAAAGCCGAAACCGCATTTTGATTATATTTACGAAATCGACAAGCAAAATGATGGAGTTGTCCTTAAAGGATGCAAAGATGAAAATGTAAAAGAGTTCATTGTTCCGTCTGAAATTGACGGAAAGAAAGTTGTTCACATTGCAAAAGATGCGTTTAATAATTTAGAACAACTTGAATCTATCAAATTTGAAGTTTTAGAAACAAAGAATATTTCTTCTTTCAATCTTAGAAATTGCTACAGACTAAAGCAAATCCAGTTTGGCGATTCAATTAGGTTCAAAATAAGATAAACTTTACAATGACTGACGAATATTGGGAAAAATGGTGGAATTCCAGTTCAAATGCCAATAATTGCGAAAATCATCTTCAGTAATTAAAATCGCCGCATTTCAAAAAACTTGCGCACTTTCGCTTCGTTTTTTATTCCAACATTATCTTCGTCTTCTATTCCGCCAGAAACGTCAACTAACTCTGGATTAAACTTTTCGATTATTTCGCGGACATTTTCTGCGTTTAAGCCACCTGCAATCCACAAATGTTCGTTTGTCCCGTAGTTGTGGCTTTTGCTGTCTTGCAAAAATCGCGGTTCGCCAAAAGAATTAAGTTTTTCGGCTTGTTCTTTAAGCGTTCCGTTTTTTTCGGTAATTGCAAAATAATGCGGAACTTCTTTTAAGTATTCTGGAACATCTTCGTAATTAATTCCGTGAAGTTGAATAAAATCTAGCGTTCCGTTTTGCACAAGTTTTGCCGCTTCGCGTGCTTCGCTACTGTTTGCGTCCGTTACGACTGCAACTTTTAGCGCGTGAACTTGCGGTAAGATTTTTTGAATTTCTGTAAATCGTCCGTCGCAAACGTTACGAGCAAATCCGTTTGCAAAAATAAAGCCAACAAAATCTGCACCAAGCGAATCTGCAAGCAAAACATCTTTAGCGCGCGTAAGTCCGCAGATTTTTATTAAAGGAGATTGCTTCGTCGCGTTCGCTCTTCGCAATGACGACGTATTGGTCATTGATGCTCTCGAAACCACCTTTGCAAGTTCAATAAGTTTTTTTCCGCAAGCGTTTTCTTTTCCGCTTTCAAATGCTTTTACAAAAGAGCCAGCCTTTTCTGGATTTCGTGCTGCAAATTCGCCAAGCAAAATGCCAGAAAATCCCATCGTTGCAACTTTTTCTGCCGCTTGGCTAGTTGTAATTCCGCTTTCAAAAATAACATCGCCACCAAGTTCGTCTTTTAGCATTGCGGGAACAAGCAAATCTATAGAAAAATCTTTTAAGTTTCGCGAATTTACGCCACAAACAATAGTGTCGCTAAACTGCTTTTTTACTTCTAAAACTTTGCGTGCATCTTCTTCGGTGCGAACTTCTACAAATGCACGAAGACCTAAATCGCGACATTTTTTTGTCATAGAAAGCATTTTTTCCAAAGGCAAGATGCCGCTAATTAGCAAAACCGCGTCTGCCCCGCAACGAAAAGCAATTTCGATTTCTTGTTCGTCAATTAAAAAATCTTTTCGCAAAACGGCAATATCTGGAATTGCATTGCAAATGTCCATTAAATCTTTTAGAGAACCTTTAAAATAGTTTTCTTCAGTTAAGCAACTTATTGCTTTTGCGCCGTTCGCTTTATATTTAAGAGCAGTTTCCACCGGATTTAAGTTTGGCGCAATGTCGCCTTTACTTGGGCTTGCGCGTTTTACTTCCAAAATAACGCCGCGTTCCGCCATAAACTTGTTAATTGGCCGCGTTCGCTTTTCTGGAATATCGAATCCAAAATTAAATCCGCGCTCAGCAATATCTTTTTTACGCTGTTCAACGATTTTTGCAATAATGATTTCCATCTTTTGTTTCCGTGTTTCTATTGATAGAAACATAATAATGTAAGCACTTTTGTCTGTCAATGTTGGGGAAAATTATGAATTTGTTTTTACTGTATTGCACACATTTTATGAACTTGTTTTTTTATTGACACCAAATATGGTGGCAACTATAATTCAACTATGGCTAAATGGGACAAATTGCTTTCTAAAATAAAATCACTTAACAAAGAAATGCGATTTGATGAACTTAAAAAAGTCCTTGAAAGTTATGGATATACGATGTTTGCACCAAAATCTGGAAGTAGCCATTATACATTCAGAAAGAATGGCTGCAATCCAATTACAATACCAAAACACGAACCTATAAAAGTTGTATATGTTCGAATGGTGAAAAATGTTGTTGAATCAGAATCTGAAAATCAAAATTCGGAGGAATCAAAATGAAAACACTTGAAGAATATATGAAACTTCCTTATAGATTGGAAATTGTTCCAGACACAGATGAGCAGGGTTTTGTCGCTTCATTTCCAGAACTTCCTGGTTGTGTTACGTGCGGAGAAACCATAGAATCTGCTGTTGCAAATGCCGAAGATGCAAAAAGTGCATGGCTAAAAGCAGCGATTGAAAATGGCACTGAAATAAATGAACCTGAAGAATTTGAGTCATATTCAGGTCAGTTCAAACTTCGCATTCCAAAAAGTCTTCATAAAACTCTCGCGGAAGAATCAAAGAAAGAAGGCGTGAGCATGAATCAGTATTGTGTTTATTTGCTTTCAAAAAATTCTGCCATAAACACGAAAACTGTTTCAAAATAAAAAAACGGCGATTTCGACAGGCTCAATCACCAGACTTCACCTACCAAAAATCGCCGTCTTTAAGTTTCGTTCTCACAATTAAAAATTGTCAATTTTCAATTGTAAATTATCAATTGTTAAGTGCGTGGCTTGTCTCTTGGATTTCCTGCAATTTTTTAAGCGTCTTTCCAGAATCGATCGTGTTGATTGCCATTTCGTAGCCTTCTTTTAATGTTCGCGTTTTTCCTGAAAGATACAGAATTGCCGCTGTGTTTAAACCTACTGCTGCTTTTATTGTTTTCCTTCCGCCGCCGTTCAAGATTTCCATTGCAAGATTTGCGTTGTCTTTTCCAGTTCCGCCTACAAGTTCATCTTCTGTGCAGCCTGAAATTCCAAATTTTTCTGGATTTATAACGTATCGATATTCTTTTCCGTTTTCGTCAATTTGGAAAACATCTGTCGGAACAATCGGGCTTATTTCATCGTAGCCGTCGCGAGAACAGATAACCATAACTCTGCGTGCACCAAGATTTTTTGCGGCTCGTGCATAATCTTCAAGTAAATCTGCGGAATAAACGCCAAGAACTTCATATTCTGCGCCTGCTGGATTTAAAAGCGGTCCAAGAATATTCATGATTGTCTTGATTCCTAAAACTTTTCGAACCGGACCTGCAAACCTCATTGCCGCATGATAAACTGGCGCCATCAGAAAGCCGAAATTTGTTTTTTCAAGAAGAGCTGCGGTTTTGTCAGGGCTTGCCATAATGTTGATTCCAAGATTTTCAAAGAAATCCGCCGCTCCAGATTTTGACGAAACGGCTCTGTTTCCGTGCTTTGCAACTGGCTGACCGCAACTTGCCGCAACGATTGCAGACATTGAAGAAATATTAAAACTTCCTTTGCAGTCGCCGCCAGTTCCAACGATTTCTGCAAGTCCTTTTTTATTAGAAGGAAACGGCGTTTTGATTTTTAAAAGAGCCTTTGCACAGCCGACCATTTCGCTTGTTGAAGGTCCTTTTGCTGCCATCGCAACAAGAATCGCTGCCATAACGCGCTCATCCATTGTTCCGTCGGCAACATTTTCCATAAATAACGCAGCCTGCTCTTCGGTCAAATCTTCTTTTGCAATCAACTGATTCAAATATGCGGCAACAGGAAGATTTTCTCTTCTATAATTGATGAACGCTTTTAAAACTTCCTTTCCATTCTGGCTTGCAATGCTTTCAGGATGAAACTGAATTCCTTCAATTGGAAGAGTTTTGTGACGAACTCCCATTACATCGCCATCTTTTGCGCGTGCTGTAACTTCAAAATCCAAAGGAAGCGTTGATTCGTCAACAACAAGAGAATGATAACGAGTGAACTTTCCGCTTTTTCCGATTGTGCGGAAGATTCCTTTTCCGTCCAAGTCAATCTCTTCTACAATTCCGTGGCGAATGTTTTTCGCCTGAACAATGCGTGCTCCAAATGCTTCGCAGATTGCCTGATGACCAAGACATATTCCAAGAATCGGGATTTTTCCTGCAAAGTATTTAATCGCTTCTTCGCATATTCCAGCATCGTGCGGAGTTCCAGGTCCTGGTGAAACGATTAAATATTCCGGATTCATCGCCGCAAGTTCAGGAACGGTACATTCATCGTTGCGGACAAGTTTAATTTCCTTGTCTGTAACAGTTGCCAGCATCTGAGTTACATTAAAAGTAAACGAATCGTAATTATCAATAACCAAAATCATAAGCTCTCCTGTATTGTGGAGAAAGACAAACCCTCTACTTCGGAAGCGGTGTTTTTCTTTCTCCACACCTCTATCTTTTCCCAGCACCGTTTAAATCTTGTTTTGGCAGGCAAAGTTATTTATAAAAACAAATCTGAGAAGCAAAACTTTGCTTAGCCAATCTGCGAAAATCCGCGGAATCTGCGGGAAATTCCTAATTCCTCATTCATATTTCCTATTTAGTAAGCGTGCTTATCAACGCGCCAAGTTTTTCCTGCGTTTCTGTGAATTCTCGTTCAGGGTTTGAATCGTAAACAATTCCGCCGCCCGCCTGAAGATTCCAGATGTCGCCTTTCTTTAATGCGCATCGAATCGAAATGCAGAAATCCAAATCGCCGTTTGTCTGCACATAACCAACTCCGCCTGCATAAAAACGCCGCTTTGTTTTTTCAAGTCCGCTTAAAATCTGCATTGCGCTTATTTTTGGAGCGCCAGAAACTGTTCCCGCTGGAAAAGCCGCTCTTAAAACTTGAATCGGCTTTACATCGCTTCTAACAATTCCTTCTGTGCTTGAAACCAAATGAATAACGTGGCTGTAAAGTTCACATTCCATATATTGCGTAACTTGAACAGTTCCGCTGTTGCTGATTCGTCCTAAATCGTTTCGCGCCAAGTCAACAAGCATCAAATGTTCTGCGCGCTCTTTTGGATTTGACAAAAGCGTCTGCATAAGTTCTTTGTCTTCCGCATCGTTTTTTCCGCGATGAATTGTTCCTGCAATCGGATGAATCGTTGCTTTTCCTTTTCGGACGCGAACAAGACTTTCCGGCGAAGAGCCGACAAACTGAAAATCATTGAAATCTATATAGAAAAGATATGGCGAAGGATTTACTTTGCGCAATTTTCCGTAAACTGTAAGAGCATCGGCGTTACATTCAATCTGAACTCTGCGTGAAGGAACTGCCTGAATTATGTCGCCTGCAATAATGTGTCGTTTTAATGCCTGAACTTTTTCAACATATTCTTCTTTTGATTTTTCCAAGTTTGTAATCATTTTGTATTCGAATTTCATGTTTTCTTCTTCAACGTAAGAAAAATCCATGTCGTTCATTCGCTTTAAAAGTCGTTCCAAAGCGGCGTTCAAATCAATCTGATGTTCGTTGTAGTTAAGACCAAAAATGTGGATTTCTTCAGTAAAATGGTCAAAAACAATGTAAATATGTCCTGTTACAAACATACTTTCAGGAATGTTCAAATCGTCTTTCTGCTCAAAAAAGCGGATATTGTCGCATCTTTTTGCAAATTCGTAGGAAAGATAACCAAGTCCAGAAGCCGGAAGCGGAATTTCTGCAAGTTGTCCTTCCGGAGTTGCGTTTTGGCTTGCAACATATAAAAGCGCGTCAAGAATGTCTGGCTCTTTTTTATGTCCAAGCGCATCAAGGCTTTCAATTTTTGTTGAGCTGAACGGAATTTTAGTCCGGGAGTTTCGGTTTGTCTTTCCGTCCTTGTCAAAGACATCAAAGTAAATTTCGTTTTCAGTTTGAACAACCTTGAATGCTTCTTCTGTCATCAGAATTGAATAGCGTTCTCTTCCTTTCTGAAAGCTTGCCGATTCCAAAATTGCCTTTGCTCCGATTTTTTTTGCAAGAAGATAAGGCGTATATCTTGAATTTGAAATGCATTTGTAGATTGAATCCGTGCGTTTTTCAGCGTTTTCCATAAATAAAACCCTCAATGAACTTCTGATTTCCTGCCGAAGCGGAAACAAGAAAACTGAAAGAAAATTTCGTGTTTCTATAAATAGAAACACGCTTTTATGAGAAAACTATAAAACTGATTCCGTGTTTCTGTCAATAGAAACATGAAAAAACAAAGAGAAATGGATAAAGAAATTCGCTTATTGAAAAAAAATCGGAAAATCAGTTTACATCTATTGTTTCGATATGCGCGCCCAAAGCTTTCAGCCGTTCAACAAGATGTTCGTAGCCGCGTTCAATCTGATAGACATTGCTGATTCTGCTTTCACCGTGCGCAATCATCGCCGCAATCACCATCGCCATTCCGGCTCTTACATCTGGCGAAACCAGATGGTCTGCGTGAAGAGTTGAAGGCCCGGAAACAACCGCACGATGCGGATCGCACAAAGTTATCTGCGCTCCCATGCTTATCAGTTTATCAACAAAGAACATCCGCGATTCAAACATTTTTTCAAAAATCAGGACAGTTCCTTCAACTTGCGTCGCGACAACTGTCATTATCGAAGTCAAATCTGGCGGAAATCCCGGCCAAGGCGAATCATCGATTTTAGGGATTTTAGAGCCGATGTCGGCGTTTGTTTTCATTTCTTGAATCTGAGGAACGATTATTGAAGAACCGTTTTGAGTCCAGGTGATTCCAAGTTTTGCAAAGCCGACTTTTAAAGGACGCAGGTCAAGGTTTTCAACTCCTTCGATTGTTATGCTTCCGCGGGTTGCAGCCGCAAGTCCGATGAACGAGCCGATTTCCATATAATCCGGTCCGATTGTAAAATCGCATTCGTGGAGTTTCTGAACGCCTTTGATTTTCAGAATATTGCTTCCGATTCCGCTGATTTTTGCTCCCATCGCACAAAGCATATTGCACAAATCCTGAATGTGCGGTTCGCTCGCCGCGTTCGTTATTGTGGTTTCGCCTTCCGCAAGAACCGCCGCCATCAACGCGTTTTCCGTCGCGGTTACAGAACATTCATCAAGAAAAATGTCCGTTCCTATAAGTTTGTTCGCCGTAAAAATAAAATGTCCGTTTATTTCAACACGTGCGCCAAGTTGTTCAAGCGCAAGAAAATGTGTGTCCAGTCTTCGCCGGCCGATTACATCTCCGCCAGGAGGAAGCATTTCCGCTTTTCCAAGCCGCGCAAGAAGCGGACCTGCAAACAGAATTGAAGCGCGGATTTTTTTTGAAAGTTCCGCCGGAATGCAAATCGGCTGAAGCTTGTCCGCTTCGATTTTCCAGGAATGTGAACCCAGATTTGTCGCCTTTGCCCCGAACGACTGAAGAATGTTCAGCATAACCGCTGTGTCTTCAATTTCCGGAATGTTCCGCAAAATCACAGGTTCGTCAGAAAGAAGCGCCGCCGCAATACAAGGCAAAGCGGCGTTTTTGTTTCCGCTTGCACGGATTGTTCCTTTTATCGGAAATCCGCCTTCGATTAGATATTCATGCATTTAATTTTTCCGCCCAATATAATTAGTACAAATGTCGAGTTTATAAATTATTAGCAAAAATGCACTCTCGGCAAGAACCCAATTATGAAAAACGGCTTCCGCGTTCGTCAAAGATATGTGGTGATTGAGTTTGTCGAAATCACCAAACAAGTTTAACTTGCACTTTTCGAGTTTTTCTTACTCACTTGTGCAGATTGTTTTTCAAATTGGAACCTTGCCTACGTGCATTTTTTTCTGTTCGCAAATTAAGCTCGCCATTTGTCCTATTCTATCATTTTAATTTTTCTCCGTCGCTATGATTTCCGCAAGCGAAACCAGGACATCGCAGGCTGCGCTCATCTGACTTAAAGAAGCCCATTCGTATCTTGAATGAAAATTGTGTCCGCCTGTAAAAATATTAGGCGTCGGTCTTCCAAGTTCTGTCAGCCGCGAACCGTCAGTTCCTCCGCGGATCGGAACTTTCAGAATATCAATTCCTGCCTCTTTGTAAGCGTTTTCAAGGTTCTTTACAACTTCAGGATTTTTATCAAGTTCGCTTTTCATGTTTTTATATTGTTCTTTGAACGAAACTTCTACTTTCGCGCCAAAACTTTCAGCGGCGGAAATCGCAAAATGCTTGAGTTTTTCAAGGCGAATTTTCATTCCGTCTTCAGAAAAATCCCGAAGAATCAGATTCGCGCTGGCTTTTTCAACTGTTCCTTCAACATTCAGAACCGCAAAAAATCCTTCGCGTCCGTCGGTAGTTTCGGGGCGTTCGTTTGCAGGAAGATTCTGCACAAACTGGCTTAACGCGCCGATTGCGTTTATCATTCGTTTTTTCCGCGCGTCGCCTGTATGCGTTGATTTTCCTGTGAAAATCACAGTCGCGCCGTAAGCGTTGAAACATTCTGATTCAAGCTCGCCGATTTGTCCGCCGTCAACTGTGTAGGCGAATTTTGATTTCATTAAATCGAGCGGAACATTGTCCATTCCGTGGCCGGTTTCCTCGTCCGGAGAAAAAATCACTTCAATCGCTCCGTGCTTGATTCCTTTGTGTCCGGCTAAAAATTCCAGCGACGAAATAATTTCAGCAAGTCCGGCTTTGTCGTCCGCGCCAAGCAGAGTTGTTCCGTCGGCAGTTATGATTGTGTCGCGTTTTTCCGCCGCTTCCGCAAGAAATTCATCTTCCGCGACATCCAGGGCAACTCCGCATTTCAAATCGATTTTTGCCCCGTCGTAAGAAGCGTGAATAATCGGCTTTACATCTTTTCCAGTGACTTCTTCGGAAGTGTCCAGATGAGAAAGCAGACAGAACGGCGGAACATTTTCCATTCCTTTTGAAGCAGACAGAATTCCGTAAACATAACCGAATTCCGTGACGCAGACATCTTTAAGTCCGATTTCTTTGATTTCTTCGGCGATTTGCTTTGCAAAATCTCGCTGGCGTTCTGTTGAAGGCTGAATTCCTTTTTCCGCATTTTCGATTGAGCTTTCCGTCCAGATTTTCACATATTTCACAAAACGATTCAAAAGAGCCGTCTGCAAATCAGGGTCGTCAGAAAAATATTTCATATTGTATAGAATAAATCAAAAAACCGATTTTAACAATGAGAGAAAGTGGCTGTGCCAGTTTCGTGATAAATAGCAGACCGTAAAGAAAATTGCGTCAGCAATTTTTAGGTCTACAATATGAGCGAACTCTGTTGCGCTGAGTTCTGATGAATAGCAGAGCGTTAAAAAAATTGCGCCAGCAATTTTTAGGTCTACCAACGAGAGAAACTGGCTGCGTAAGTTTTCAGGGCGTTCCCCTTCGCTCGTTTCACTTCGCTTCGGGTCGCTATGTCCAGCATTCCGCTTTCGCTTCATTCCTGCGCTTCGCTTCGGAACGCCTTCGGCGTGCTTCCCAGCGCTAACGCATTTCAGTTTATTAGACCTGTTCTGAAACTTCAGTTTCAGAACAGGTTACTTTGAAGTGCGATGTTTAAAATCGCGCTATTTAAGCGATTTTAAACTCGTCGGCTTGTTGATGACGAAGTTATCAACAAGTTTATTGTTTATACGCAAAAAAAATCTCGCTATAATAAAACCATGACAAATCTTGAAAAATTTCGTGCTGACATAAAACGCACTTTAAAGCACATCCGCGCGGACAACAACGGCCGTTACGATTCAAAAAAAGCGACAAAAGATGTTGTTTCCTTGTTTCTTAGACAGACTTCTGTTTCCGGCTCGCTTCCGTCATCTCTTGCGGAATATTGGCAGAAAACTTACATCGATGAATCAAAAAATCCTGGCGAAGAACCAACTGCGGAAAACATCGATAAACTTTGCGCGATTCTTTCGTTTTTGGAAAATGCGAACGAAGGCGAAGAATGTTTAAGCGATGACGACTGGCGAATGATTGGCGAACTTGTTAATTACGAAGCCGAAGATTTGCCGCTCGAAGTTCTTCAAACTTTAATGGCGACGCTTGTTGAAAAAGGAGTTATTTAATTAATAATGCTGAATTAATAATTTTAAGTTGGGCGTTTCCTTCATTTGCGTTCAGGTCGCGCCCGCTAACGCTTGGTCTCACTTCGCTGGGATGAAAAATTCAACTAGCCAGTTTTGTTTACAAAACTTGGAAGCGAAGCAAGAAACATAAGACAGTGAACGAACAATTATCGCTTCGTTCGCCTTTTGCTTTCGCAAAACCGTTTCATTGCCTAACGCATTATAAATTATAAATTATGAATTATAAATTATGAATTATAAATTATGAATTATAAATTATGTAACGAATGTCCGCGGAAATGCGGCGTTTCACGCGCTGAAGGAAAAGTCGGTTTTTGCGGCGAAACTTCTGATGTTCGCGCCGCGCTTGCTTGTCTTCATTTTGGCGAAGAACCTTTAATCACTGTTCACGGCGGAAGCGGAACGATTTTTTTTACAGGTTGCACTTTAAGGTGCGCGTTTTGCCAGAATTATCAGATTTCTCAAGGCGGACTTGGCCACGCGATTTCTTCCAAAGAATTCACAGATATTTGCCTAAAACTTGAAAACGCCGGAGCGGAAAACATAAATCTTGTTACAGGAAGCCATCTGATTCCGCGGCTTGCAGAATATTTGGAAGATGCCCGCAACTCAGGATTAAAAATTCCGTTTTGCTGGAACAGTTCCGCCTACGAATCTGTTGAAATGCTTGAACTTTTAAAGCCTTTCGTGAAAATCTGGCTTCCTGACTTGAAAACTTTGAACAATCCGATTTCAAAAAAACTTTTTGCGGCGGAAGATTATCCAAAAGTCGCGAAAGATGCAATCTTGTGGATGATTAAAAACTTTCCTCCAAAAATTGTAAGCGAAAAAGCAAAGTGTGATTATGTTGATGCAAACGGCGAAAAAGTTTGTAAAGGTGAAAAACGCGACAAAATGGTTCAAGGCGTGATTGTGCGTCATCTTTTTTTGCCAGGACGGTTTGAAGAAACTTCGGACGTTTTGATGTGGCTTAAGGAAAATGCCGACAAAAAAGCGTGCGTTTCTCTGATGAATCAATATACGCCTGTTCCGTTTTCTGAAGATAAAAATCGGCTTGAAAAACGCAATAAAAATCTATCTGCGATTGAAAACCGGCTTGTCAACAAAACAGAAGACGAAGATTTGCAGGATTTAATCGAAGCTCTGGATTTTGACTGGCTTTTTTATCAGGAACTAAGCGACGACACAAGCTGGCTTCCGGATTTTACAAAGTTCCAGCCTTTCTCAAACAGACTTTCAAAAACAATCTGGCATTGGGGCTGTCCAAAAAGAATGTTCTAAACTTATTACCCCAAATGTCGACTTTTATAAAACCATGCAAAAATGCACTCTCGGCAAGAATCCGATTATGAAAAACGGCTTCCGCGTTCGTCAAAAAATCATGGTGATTGAGTTTATCGAAATCACCAGACAAGCATTTTCCGCAACTTTTAAGTTTTCCTTACTCACTTGTGCAGATTGTTTTTCAAATCGGAACCTTGCCTACGTGCATTTTTTATTGTTTGCAAAGAAAATCGACATTTGGGCTATTATATTCATAAAAGTCGACATTTGGGGTATTAGACAGTCCGTTTTTTGTTTCAGGATTTTTTAAAATCTTCTGTCAGGAACAACTATGTATCCGCCGGAATTTTTAAATTCAGCGTAAGAACGGCTGGTTTCGTATCCCATGATTTTCTCGTGGTTTTCGTCATCAAAAATGTAATCAGGCGACAGGACTTTTTTCAGGTTCAGAATGAGAACATCAAGCATTTCTTTTGTCCAGAAAACTTTTGAGTGAGAACCTAAGATTTTTTCAAAGCGAAAATTTTTTGCGTTCTCGTAGGTTTTTATGCAGTCTTCGAGCGGAAGGCTTTCTTTCATAAAAAGCCAGACATTTGTGTTTATCGCGTCTCCTGCGATAAGAATTTGCTCTTCGTTTACAAGATAGCCAAGCGAACCGTGCGTGTGGCTGTACAATGGAACTGCATCGACAGTGATTCCGCCCAAATCAAAACTGTCTCCTGCCTTTAAAGTTTTCAGCGGAGGATAATTTTTCGGCTCGAATTTGATTCTCTGCTCATCGCTTTTTATGAATTCTTCCCGCTGGAAAGCGTAATTTTGAATTTCGGAATAAACATCAGCGTCCAGTTCGGGAACAAGAACTTCGTCAAACTGGAAATTTCCGTAACAATGGTCAGGATGTCCGTGCGTGTTCACGACTGTGTAAGGCGTGGAAACGATATTTTCAACAAGTCCGCGCAAATCCTGAACGCCCCAGGAAGTGTCGACCAGAAGCGCGTGTTTTTCTCCTGAAATCAGCGTCACAAAAGAAGGCGTTCCGTCGTTTATGTGGAGAATATGTTCTGATTTTTTAAGGACCGTGAAGTTCCCGATTTTTGCCGTGTTTTTGTTTTTAAACCGAGAAAAGCAAATCTTCATAGCTTGGATAAGGTTTGTATTCTTCTCCCAAAAGAACTTCGATTTCGTCTGCGACCGCGCGGGTTTCTTCCATTGCCGGAAGAATTATTTTCGCGTAGCTCTGCGCTTTTTCCATTATCGTTCTGCCGTTTGCCGCGGCGATGTGCTTTTCGGAAAGTTCTTTCGCCTTTTCGTAAAGGTTTGCGCTCAGTCTGTTGAGTTTCTTCAATATTTCAGTCTGGGCGGTGCATTTTTCAAAAGGAACAACTGATTTAAAATCCTTTGCGGATTTTGCGACTGCTTCAATATATTTGAATGTCGCCGGAAGAATATCTTTGTGAATCATTTCAAGCATTGTCTCGACTTCAATGTTTATTATTCCGATGTATTTTTCAAGTTTAATCTCGTAATGGCTTTTCATTTCGTTTTCTGAATAAACTCCCAGATCCGTGAAAAGCCAGATGTTTTTACGGTCAAGATATTTTTCCATCGCGTCGGGAAGCGTCTTTAAATTCAAAAGCCTGCGCCGTTCCGCTTCTTTTACCCAGCTTTCATCGTATCCGTTTCCGTCAAAAATAATCCACCAATGAAGCGAAAGCTCTTTTTTTATAAGTCTTTGCAATTTTTTTTCAAAGTCTTCCGCTTTTTCAAGCTTGTCAGCGAATTCTTTAAGAGAACTTGCGAGAATCGAATTCAATATTGTGTTCGGGCCTGAAATCGAAAGGGAAGAGCCGACGGAACGGAATTCAAAACGGTTTCCTGTGAATGCGAAAGGCGAAGTTCTGTTTCTGTCAGTCGAGTCTTTTGGAATCGGAGGAAGAACATCAACTCCAATCGACATCTTTTGTTTTGTTTTTTTATTGTATGGAGTTCCCAGTCTTATCGCTTTCAGGATTGACTGAAGTTCGTCGCCAAGGTAAATCGACATAATCGCCGGCGGAGCTTCGTTTGCGCCAAGCCTGTGGTCGTTTGACGCGCTTGCAACTGAAATTCTTAAAAGGTCCTGGTTTTCGTCAACTGCTTTTAATACAGCCACAAGGAAGAGCAGAAACTGGGCGTTTTCCATCGGCGTTTTTCCCGGGGAAAAAAGATTTTCTCCCAAATCCGTCGAAAGCGACCAGTTGTTGTGCTTTCCGCTTCCGTTTACGCCTGCGAAAGGTTTTTCGTGCAGAAGGCAGACCAATCCGTGCCGTCGGGCGACTTTCTTCATGATTTCCATTGTAAGCTGATTCTGGTCGGCGGCAAGATTTGATGTCGTGAAAATCGGAGCCATTTCATGCTGCGAGGGAGCGGCTTCATTGTGTTCTGTCTTTGCAAAAATTCCGAGCGACCAAAGCTCTTTGTTCAGGTCTTCCATATATTTTATGACGCGGGGTTTTATCGCGGCAAAATACTGGTCGTCCATTTCCTGTCCTTTCGCAGGTTTTGAGCCGAACAAAGTCCGTCCTGTCATCCGCAAATCTTTTCGCTGTTTGTAAAGACGCTCGTCAATCAGAAAATATTCCTGTTCCGCGCCCATTGTCGAAGTCACGTGTTTTGCAGGATTGTTGAAAAGCTTCAATATCCGCAAGGCTTGTTCGTTCAAAGTTTCCATAGAGCGCAGAAGCGGAGTTTTCTTGTCCAAAGCCTCGCCTGTGTAAGAGCAGAATGCAGTCGGAATGCAAAGCGAATGGTCTTTCACAAAAGCGTAAGAAGTCGGATCCCAGACTGTGTATCCGCGGGCTTCGAATGTTGTTCGTTCTCCGCCTGACGGAAACGAAGAAGCGTCCGGTTCTCCTTTTACAAGCTCTTTTCCGCTGAATTCTATGATTGCTCCGCCGTTTTTGTCTGGAGAAATAAAACTGTCGTGTTTTTCCGCTGTGATTCCTGTCAAAGGCTGAAACCAGTGAGTGTAATGCGTCGCTCCTTTTGAAATCGCCCATTCTTTCATCGCGTCGGCAACCTGATTCGCAACATCAAGCTCAAGAGGAAGTCCTTCGTCCATAGTTTTTACAAGCGATTTGAAGGTTTCTTCCGGCAGAAGTTCCTGCATGACTTTTTTGTTGAAAACATTGCTTCCGAAAAGTTCAGGCAGATTTACAGTTGGTTCAGCCATTTTTTCAGTCCTTTTTATGTGTTTTATATTAGAAAATTATTTTAGTTATTATCCGCTGTTTTTTCAATCAAAGCGATTAAGATTAGATTACGACAGATTAGATTGCGAGATTTGTTCAATCCATTTCTGCATAAGGATTCCGAATGCGACGCCGACATTCAGCGACGCTTTTAAGCCAATCATCGGAATTGTAACTCGTCCGTAAGTCGCTTTTTTCAACGCCTGCGGACTAACGCCAAGTTCTTCCGAGCCGATTATGCAGATTCCTTTTTTTGGAAATTTGAATTCTCCGATTGGAGTTCCGCCTGTTTCCAAAGCGAAAATCGGCTGGTCATCAGGAAGGTTTTCCACGGCGGTTCGTTCCCATTTCATGGTTTCAATGCAGCCCATTCCGCTTCGGATTGCACGCGGCTGGTTCGGGTCAACGCAGAAAGGCGAAATATAGACTTTTTCCGCGCCCATTCCTTCCGCCGTTCTGAAAATCGAACCTAAATTAAACGGCGAACGAATGTCTTCCGCATAAACGCAAACGCCTTCGTAAAATTTCCGTTCCTTTACAAGCCCGTTTTCATCAAGCGGAGAAGAATGCGGCGCGATTACTAAATCCCACTCGGCAGGGAAAGTTCCGATTATCGCAAGAAGATGATTCCGCGCGGCGTTGCAGGCTCTCAATTCGTCAAAAGGTTTTCCATAAAGAAGATTTTTCAGTTCGTCCGCCGCGTCCTCAGGCAATTTCGGGTCTTTCAAGACGATTTCAACAAGTTTTTTTGTGTAATCTTCGCGGCTCATCGATTTGAAAGAATATTCCATTCCTTTTTCAGGAATTCCTTGAATGTCGCGTTCAAGCGCGCCGAAAGTCAGCGCAAGTTTCCGGCGTCTCTGTCCGTCGTTCAGCTGAGAAAGTTTTTCAGGTTCAATCATAAATCAATACGCAAGTTTTAAAAGGTCAAAAAGGTCGTCGCTGGTCATGCTACGTGGAAGTCCGTTCATCAGATCAAGCTGTCCGGCGTCTTCTGCGACCAAAGCAAGCTGGTCGACAGTCAGTGAAAGGTCTTTTAATCTGGTCGGAAGATTTGCTTTTGCGAGCCTTTGCCTTATGTTGTCCGCAAAAGCCTGAGCGACTTCGCTGTCCGGCTGAGATTCGTCTGAAATTCCCATTTTTAAAGCGATTTTTTTAAGTCTGTCCGCTTTGTATTTTTTTGCGTCTTCAATGATGTACGGAAAAAGGATTGAAGTCACGAGCGCGCGTGAAATTCTGTACCGCGCGTTCATCGTCAAAGACAAAAGGTTTGCGATTCCAAGCGAACTTGTCGCCGCGGAAACAGAAGCAAGACATCCGCCTTGCGCAAGGAGATTTTCCGCTGAGGCAGTGACTTCCAGGGATTTTGTGCCGTCCATTCCGAGCTTTAAAAGTTCCACTGATTTTTCGCAGAACATATCGCTGAAAAAAGACGCTTTCTGCGAGATAAAAGATTCCACCGCAAGGCAAAGGGTTTCAATCGCAATCGAGGATTTCTGGTTTTCCGTCAGAGTTAAAGTCAGGTTCGGGTCCCAAAGCACAAGCTTGCATATTCCGTCCTGTGTCCTTAAAAGCTTGACCTGCCGGCTTCTTGAATCAATGAGCGGAATTGAATTTCCGAAAGAAAATGGCGCGCGGATTGTTGTCGGAACGCAAATCAGAGGAACTGCTTCTTTTTCCGGGATTTTTCCGTCAAGAAAATTGTAGATGTTTGTGTTTTCGTTTATGAGTGAAGCGACAGCCGCGCCCATTGCAAGCGATTTTTCTCCGCCGATTGCAATTATTCCGTGGACGTGTCCGTTGTGTGCCAAAGAAAGCGCCTGCTCGATGTCTTTTGAATTTGCGCCTTCAGAAATATTGTCAAAAATAAAGTATTCGATTTTGCGTTCAAGCAAGGGCTGAAGAATCGTTGTTTCAAGATTGACTTCTTTTAAAACCGGATCCATGATGACGATAAATCTTGTTCCCCAGTTTTTTACATATTCAGCCAGTCTTGAGATTGTATAAGAACCTAAAACGATATTCTGCGAAATTTTAAAGATAAAATCACTCATTTCAATAACCTTTCAACAATCTTGTCTTAAACTTTGTCCGGAATTTTCAGGCAAGCTGAACCTGTTTGGAATCCTCAGTTTAAGAACAGGTTTTTTGTATACAAAAAAAGACGGAATCCCCTTCCGTCTTTTTGTTTTGCTTTGTCATTGTCAGATTTCTGTCTGCCGACAGAACAGTTTTGTACAGTTCAAAAATCTTACAGACCGAAACTTTCCATAAGTTTGTCAGCGGCAGACGCAATTACAGAACTGTTCAAATAGTCAGGGTTCTGAAGTTTTGCCTTTACTTCTGCAATCCGGTCAGCACGAACATCTGGAGTTTCCGCCGCAACCTGATTCATATAGTAAACTTCAGCGGCTTCTTTCGCTTCTTTTGAAACAGAAATTGAGTCAGAGCCGAAATCAGTTTTTGCGGTTTCGTTTGTTCTGCGTGCGTTCTGCACATTGTTTAGAGGATTGATTCCTCCGATTTTGTCAATACTCATCATTTTCGTCCTACCCCTCTACACTTTAATTATCGGTAGATTCATCAGAAAGTTGAACTTTTTTTGTGCCTGAAATGAAAATTGCAAATTCGCCTTTTATTGAATCTCTGCCTGAAAAATCCTCATAAAGGCTTTCCGCAGTGCCTTCAATAATCTCTTCGTGCAATTTGGTCAGTTCCCGGCCAATCACAATCCTGCGATTATTATCAATATCGGAAATATCCGACAATAACTTTACAATTCTAAACGGACTTTCGTACAAAACAACCGCATCGCCAGTTGCCAAAAGTTCGCGCAGCCTTTTTCGCCGTTTTCCAGGACTTGGAGAAAGAAATCCTTCGAAAATCAAAGTTTTCCCGCCGGGCCCTGCAACGCTCACCAATGCCGCGAATGCGCTTGCTCCTGGAACCGCGGAAACTGAAAATCCCGCTTTTCGCACAAGATTCACAAGAACTGCGCCGGGATCGCTTATTCCCGGAGTTCCTGCGTCGCTTGCGTAGGCAACATCGTTTCCGTTCTGCAAACATTCGATGATTTTTTCAGCCGCTTTGTCTTCGTTCTGGGAACGGCAGCTAATCATCTGTTTTTTTATATCGTTGTGCGAAAGCAAACCTTTTCTTTCAAGAGCATTCAGAAGTTCCAAAGTATGACGCGTGTCTTCTGCGGCGACAACCTGAACTTTCCTGAAAGTCTCGACTGCCCGAAAAGTTATGTCATCAAGGTTTCCAATCGGAGTTCCAACAATATATAAAACCGGCACGAAAATATTATAAAACGATTGGAAAAGTTTAGCAACTTTGGCTTGAAATTTTACCAGGTTTTCCGCATTTTATATGACAATTGTACAAAAAGTGTAAAAATGTTAAATTCGCTCCTATGAATACTTTGGTGGCTCTTTGCGCAATCGGAGCGGAGAAAATCTTAGGAAATGAAATCAAACATTTGGGATACAAGCTTCAAGGAAACGCGCCAGGACGAGTTTTTTTTACCGGCGACGACGACGCTTTGTTCCGTTCAAATCTTTGCCTGAGAACAGCCGACAGAGTTTTTTTGCTTATGGCGGAATTCAAGGCGGAAGATTTTGACGCGCTTTTTGACGGTGTTTACGATATAAACTGGCAGGATTTTTTCAGAAAGGATTCAAAAATCACTGTCGATAAAGTCCGCTGCTACAAGTCAAAACTGAATTCAGAACACGCGATTCAAGGAATTGTCCAGAAAGCGATTTACAAAAAACTTGGCGACAAATGGCGGATGATGACTTTTCCAGAATCAGGCGAAGAGTCAAACATCCGTGTTTATATTGACGAAAACACAGCCTTGATTCTTCTTGATTTGTCCGGGCTTCCGCTTCATAAACGCGGCTATCGTGTTGACGGCGGAACTGCGCCTTTGCGTGAAACTGTCGCTGCGGTGATGCTTCAGGAAATGATGTGGAGAAGAAAAACTCCGCTTCATGATCCGTTTTGCGGTTCAGGAACAATCGCGATTGAAGCGGCTCTTTACGCGTACAATGTTGCGCCGGGATTCGGACGGCGGTTTGCCTTGGAAAACCTGACGATTTTTGACAGGCGGAAATCCGAAGAAATCCGCAGGAAAGAAGCGGAACTTATCCGGACAGATGTTGAAGTCAGAATAACAGGAAGCGACATTGATTCCGAAGCGATTGAAAGAAGCCAGAAAAACGCTGAATATGCTTGTGTTATGGCTGGTCGCGCTCTCCAGTCAATCGGAAGCGATGCTAAAATTCCTCGGCCGGATTTTGTTCAGGCGGATTTTTCAGAACTTTTCGCGCCTTATGAGAACGGACTTATTTTATGCAATCCTCCTTACGGAGAACGCCTTGGCGATGAAAAACAGGCTGAAGAAATCTACAGAAAAATGCGGACCCTTTGGGATTCGTTTGCAGACTGGGACTTTGGAATCATAACAAACCACAAGAAATTTCAGGAAAATTTCGGTCATTACGCAAACCTTTTGAAAAGCCTGAAAGCCGGAAACCTGAACACGATTCTTTACATTTTCAGGAACAGCGAAAACAAACAGGCAAAAACAAATCAGAAAGATAAAAATCAGAACACGTTTAAAAATCCCCGAAGAAAATAAAAGGCGAGAGGGAAAAAATGGCGACAATGGTAGAACACGACAAACGAAAATCCGAGATTCTTCAGAAAGCGATGGATGTTTTCATCAAAGAAGGATACGAAGATGTTACTTTCCAGAAAATCGCCGACCGCTGCGGAATAACACGCACGACTCTTTATATTTATTTTAAAAACAAAAAGGAAATTTTTCTGTACAGCATAAAACAGCTGACCGACGGACTTGAAGGAACGCTGGTTGCTCTTAGCAAAAACGAGTCTTTGTCCGCCGCGGAAGCTTTAAAGCGGATGCTTTTCACTGTAATCGACGACTGCAAATCGAATGAAAAACTTCTGAAAGTTCTCCTTCCGTATCTTCTTTCTCTTCAGAAAACCGGAGAAAATCCTGCTGAAAAAGTCCGCCGCAGGGTAATCAGAATGCGACATCTTATGGCTCTTCTTATAATCCGCGGAATAAAAAGCGGCGAGTTCAAGTATATGAATGTGAAAGACGCGAACGAAATGCTTTACGGACTTGTCGAGTCAACGATTTTTCGTCTTATAATTCTTGCGCAGGACGACAGCGACGAAATGAAAAACGCCATTGAGCTTGCGCTCGACGGGATTATCGTGAAGTGACAAATCTTTCATAAGATGAAATTAAAATTTTCGCGAAATGAAACACAGTCCGCTGTCGTTCTGCCGTGAAAAAAAAGTTTTCAAAATCCGCTGAAATCGGAAAAATCTGTTTCTTTTCCTTTGTTTTCGTTTTGGGTTTTGCTCACTTTTCTTGCCGAGCTTTCAAATCCTGAAAAATCATGCAAATCATCTGAAGTTTCAGTCAGCGGAACATTTATTGCCGCAAGTTCATTTCCGTCCGTGTCTTGTATTTTTACCGACGCAATCTGAGACCAATAAACTTTTGTGTAGCTGGAATCGTTTGTGTCGGTTTTCTGGCAAAGAACGCCTTCAATCTTTAAATCTTTTCCGAAGTAATCGTTTGTGAGCAAAGTCCGCAAGTCAAGACTTGTTTCTGCGGCGATTCCTTTGCCTTTTCCGCCTGGGGCTTTTTCGATTTCAAAAACGCGGGATTTTGCTCCAGAGTTTCCCGACGAAGAGCTGTTTTCGTAGGAAATGCAAATCGCAGGAACAAAATCATCAAATCCAGTCAAAGCGGAAATGTCTGTTCCTTTGAAAACCAAAGCCCTTGCGTCCGAGTCGTATTCAAAATACGAATCAGTCGGAACAGTGAATTTAAGTACGTCGTTATTTGCAAAACTTGTTGTCGGCGGAGTGGAATCGCTTTCGTCGTCTTCTTTTTTCCATTCTGACCAGCCTGTGTAGACATAATTTTCTCTGTGCTTGTACCGGATGCAGTAAGAATATTTTGTTCCTGTCACGATAAATTTGTCCGTGAAAGAGTACGAAGTTTTTGAATCTTTTGTTGAAGGAATTATCATTCCGATGTTCAGGATTTCTGGTTCGTCTGTCGCTGAATCTGTGATTTTCTTTCTGAAAATATTCGCGTAAGAAGAGCCGCTGTCAACTGCGAAAGAAATTGTGATTCCGTCTCCGCTTATTTCAATGTCGGGCGCTTTCGGCAAATCTTCCTCGCCGAACTGGCAGGAAAACAAACTCGCCGAAAAAAAAGCCGAAAACAAAACAAGGATTCTTAAAAAATTTTTCATAAAAACCTCGTTTAATTTTCGGCAGATTCACGCGTTTTCTTTATTTGAGGAAGTTTCAAAAGTCAGACGAGTTTTGAAACTTCCTCAAAATTTCACTATTTTGCCGCAAAAACGGAAACTGTTTTTGGTTTTAGAACAACTTTTTCTTCAGAAATCAAGTTTGTTTCCACGTTTTCCGCAAATTCAATTCCGTTTGTAACTAAAAACCATTTTTCATCTTTAGAAGCGTTTTCAGAATCATTTGAAACATTTGAAAGATTCAGCGGAACTTCTTCATTAAGCGGATTTGCGGCGACAATTATGTTTTTCCAGGAATCTTTTACAAGTTTTCCGTTAATGTTCCAAATCAAAAGATTTTCAGGAACAAGAACTTTTCTGTTGTCGCTGAATTTTAGAACTTCAGAAAGAGTTTTTCCGCTTGAAATTCTGAACGAAGGATGATTTTTCTTTAGCGAAATAAGTTTTCTTACATATTCAACAAGATTTTTCTTTTCGCTTGCACGTTTCCAGTCAAGGCAATTAATCCTGTCGCAAGCATTGTAAGAATTGCGGAGATAAGATTTTCCGTTTTCGCAGTTTGCAACATCGTAGAAAACCGCGCCAGATTCAAGAATGTCGCGAGGAATTTCTTTTGTTCTTCCAAATTCCATTCCTGCATGCAGAACCGACATTCCTTCAGAAAGAAGAATCAGCGAAATCGCCATTTTTTCAAGCTGCTCGTAATATTCTTCAGGTTTGTTTGGCTCAACAAGATGAAGTTTGTCGTTCAATGTAATGTTATCGTGAATTTCAGTGTAATTTACAGAAGTCCAAGTGCTTTGCGTCCACGGATTTGGATTTGCAGTTCCGTCAACTTTTGAAAATTCCATCTGAGGATGAAGCGTTGCGCCAACAATTCCGAACTTTACGGCTTCGCGATGGCTTCCGTCGTGAATAAAGCCTTTGTTTTTGTCGTCAAAAACGCTTCCTTTGATTCCGCAGCGGAACGCATCGTTAAAATGTCCGATTCCTGGCATTTTGTAAGCGTTGATCATGCTTGCAGGAATCATTTTTCCAGCGTTGTACATTTGCCAGCCTTCGCCGTAAATCAAAACATCTTTTTTAATTTTTCTGAGCGCAGAATCAATTTCATTCATAGTTGTAACATCGTGAAGTCCCATTAAATCAAATCTGAATCCTGAAAGTTTGTATTCTTTAAGCCAGAAACAAAGCATATCAACCATATTCTTGCGGAACATTTCGCGTTCGCTTGCTGTGTCTTCGCCTGCACCAGAATAACCTTCAACGCGAAAATAATAACCCGGAACAGAAATTCCAAGCGAATGATGAAGTCCGTCGTTCACGTGATTAAAGACAACATCCATCACAACGCCGATTCCTTCATTGTTCAAAGCCATTATAAGTTCTTTAAGTTCGCGGATTCGTGTTTTTCCGTTGTAAGGATCAGAAGAATACGAACCTTCAGGAAGTCCGTAATTTTCAGGATCGTAGCCCCAGTTGAAAAGTCCGAACGTTGGCTTTTTTCGGTATTCTTCATCGTGCGTTCGTTTTTCATCAACGGAACGAAAATCAAAAATCGGAAGAAGCTGAACGTGCGTTATTCCAAGCGATTTTATGTAGTCAAATCCGGTTGGAAATCCATTGTAATTCGTTCCTTTTTCCGCCGCTCCAGTAAAAAGCCTTTGCTTGTCTTTTGAGCCGTTCCAATATTCAGAAGAAGTAATGTCTGCAACGTGCACTTCCCAGACAATCGCGTCGTTCGGCGTTTTTGTTTTTGGTGCGGACGATTTTTCCCAGCCAGAAGGATTTGTCGTTTCCAAATCGCAAACCATTGAACGATTTCCGTTTATTCCCGCTGCGTGTGCATAAGGATCAGCGCAATGATTGTAAACTCCGTAAACTAAAACTTTGTATTCGTAATAAACGCCGTCAAGATTGCCTTGAACTTCTGTTTCCCAAATGCCTTCTTTTCCTTTTTCAGAAAGTCGCTTCATTGGAATAATTTTTTCCGCTTCCGAATCTTCGCCAGTTGGATAAAGCAAAAGCGAAACTTCGCGCGCAGTTGGCGACCAAAGTCTGAAAATCGTAGAAGATTTTGTGTAAATCGCGCCAAGTTCTTCATTCGTTAAATATTTATTCTTGAATTCTTCGGAATCAAAATACCATTCAAGACAAGCCGTGTTTTCGCCGCCGGAAGTTTTGCTTTTCATTCTTCCGCTTAAAATCACGTTTTCAAGATAGTTTTCAATTTTTTCTGCGCCATTGTATTCAAGCGAATCTGGAGAAAGGTCGCGTTTTGGAAAAGCATCTGTAATCCATTTTGAAGGAACGCCGAATTTTTCAACTGCATGATAATTTAAAGCAGAATCTGATTTTTTGCTGTTCTTTGCTTGCGTTTTTAATTCAATTTTTTTATTTGGAACGATTTCGATTCCATTCAACGTAAGTTTTGGAAGTTCGTTTTCTGAATTCGCAGTTTCCGAATCAGAATTGTTGTCGCCTAAAATCCATTCCGCAGAGCAATCATAGTTTTTTCCGTGACGAACAATTTGAGTTTTCAAAAGCCAGCCTTTTCCAAACGGAAGAATTGCTTTCCATTCATTGCAGTTTGCAGGAAGACAAGGTTTTAGTGAAAGCGACGAATCCAAAAGATGCGGAACAAATCCAGTTATGTCTTGCACAATGTTTCGATTGAATTCCGCTAAACTCCAGGCTTGGCTGAATGTTCCGGAAAGTTTCGGATTTCCGTCTTCATCAGGACGAGCGTGAATGTTTTCGCTTAAAGAACCGGCGCAGCCATTTTCCAAAATCATTTTCGCTTCGTTTTGAATAATTCCGCTTGCAGTTTGCGGCAAAGTTCCGCTTGAAGAAAATGCCGAAGCCGTAATGTAAGGTCCGCTGTTCCATTCCCAAATTGTTCCGTTGTGATAAGCGGCATCTTTATTATGCATTGAAGGATTTTCATGTTCAGCATGGAAAATTGGATCTTCTGGCGAAAGACTGTAAACTCCGAACGGATTTACAAGTTCGCGGTTAACGTTTTCCATAATTTTTTCGCTTATTTCATCACGAACAAGATTTCTATCATCAAAATTATTTTCAAAAAGAACAGAAGGCGCGGTTATTGCAAAAAGCTGATTCGGACGAACCCGCATATCTTTTGCCCATTCGCCGTAGCCGCCTTCAGGAAGATAATCTGCCAAAGCCTCGCAATCTTTGTTCCAGAAAAAATGCTCAAAAGATTTACGCACTTTTTCTGCCATTTCGCCATAAACTTTTGCTTTGTCATTGCGATTAAGTTTTGTCATTATGTACGAACCGATTTTCAACGCTGTGTACCAAAGCGCCTGCACATCGTTTGCTCTGTCGCCACGCGGAGACCACGGTTCGTTTCCTTTGATTCGCGCATCCATCCAAGTGTCAGCATCGCCATGCTTTAAAAATCCGTTTCCATCGGAACGAGCAATGTCAGAATCAAGCGCGATTTCAACAGTTTTAGAAAGTTCTTCAAGAATCGCAAAGTCGCCAGAATATTGAACATATTCCCACAATGCGCGAATGAACCACAAAGTTCCGTCCGCCGTGTTGTAAATTACATCTTGCGCGTTTCTGTAGCGATTTGGAATTCGTCCGTAAGTTTTGCTCTGTTTGTCCAAATCTTGAAATCCTGCAAATCCTAAAAGAACATTTTTCGCTTCGTCAAATTGTCCGCTTACAAGCAAAGTTCCGCAAAGCGAAATAAATGTGTCGCGTCCCCAATTGTCGCGGAACCAAGGAAGTCCAGCCCAAATTCCTCTGTAATCTGAATCGTGATCTTTTGTCGCTAAAAGCCAAGCATTGAATCTTGCCCACAAAAACGCTTCGTCAAATTTTGCGTCGCCTGAATCAATCTTGCATTTTGAAAGAAACGAGTCGATTTTCTGAACATGAGAGAAAATTGCATTTTCTTTTGAAAGGCGGACTGCTTTATTAATCGCGTTTTCATCTGAATCTTCAAAAACCAAATACCAGCCTTCAGGATTTTTTTCAGACCCGTTTCTGCTGGTTCCGTTTTTGTTTTCAAGAATCTGTTCAAACGGATTTTCTGATTTTTCAGCGAATTTTGCCGACTCGCTTGCGTAAAGCTCGACATTGTCGTCATTTAATTTATAGTAGAAATCGAACGGAGCGGAGATCGCGATTCCGTTTCCTGATGACAAAATATGGATTCCGTTTTGTTCAAATTTTTTCCAGCTGGCAGGAATCAGATGCTTTTCAGGTTTTTCTGTTTTTGTTCCCGAAGGCTCTGCTTCTTCAAGTTTTGTTTTTTTATCAGATTTGTCGGATTTTTCGGTCTGCGGATTTTTTTCTGAACTTGCTGAACTTTCTGGATTTATTGAATTCAGAGAATCTGAAGAATTTTCGGAGGCTGCTGTTTTTTCCGTTGAATTCGCTGCGTTTTTTTCCGCCGATTTCTCTTCTTTCTGATTTGAATTTTGTTCCGGCTTGTCCGAATATGAAGGATTTTTGTTTTCTTCTTCTAAAATCGTTCCCGAGCTTATTGAAAGAATTCCTGGATTTCTTGTTCCCGAAAGAAAAAACGCTTGCTCATCAAGCAAAAGAGAAGCAAAAAGATTCGCATTTGAAAAATCGAGCTCAATTCCGTAAGGAAAAACATTTATATATTTCGCTTCGTTGAAAGCGTGTCCGTTCACCGAAAATCCGGAAAGAAATTTTTTGTTTCCGCGGAAATAACCGCTTGATTCCGACTCTTTATCTGCTAGAAGTTCAATGTAACCGTCTTTTCTGTCTGTGAATGCACAGCGTCTGCTGGAATTTTGAGAGAGTTTAATTTTCATAGTTCTACTAGATTAACTTATGGAAGAGCAAAAAACAAGAAAAAAAGCGCGGCTCTAAATCAGAACCGCACTTTCCACTGTAGCGTCAAAATAAAAACCTAAAGTCAGATTATTTGTTCATCACAAGCCCGACGATTCCCAAAATCCAGCCGGCAAGAATCATATACGCTCCGACATAAAGATGTTTGAAAATCGCTTCGTTGGCGGATTTTCCAAGCCCCAAATCTTTCACAATGCTTGCTCCGTCAGAATTGCCAAGCATAATCAGAACAACCACAAACGAAATGACTGAAACCGCAAGCGCGATGATTTTAATCAGTTTTGCCTGCGGAAGCGGAACAAACGCCGCGATAACGCCGACAACTGCTCCGATAAAAATCAGCAATGTGAAGATTTTGATTGCTGTGTTTCCGTCGCCGACCAAATCGAATCCCGAAATGTTCGTTGTTCTGATAAATTTGAACTGGAAAATCGGAAGACAAAATCCGATTGCCGCCAAAAGCATTCCGATTCCGTAGATAAAACTCATCGACTTTGATTTTGATTTTTTTGACATATAAATCCTCCTCGTGTTTGCGCATATTTGTGCAAAATCTGTCAAAAATATTAGACCTGGTGCGGAAACTTCAGTTTCAGAACAGGTTACTTTGAAGAGCGATGTTTAAAATCGCGCTATTTCAGCGATTTTAAACTCGTCGACTTGTTGATGACGAAGTTATCGAACAAGTCTATTTTAATCCACTAAAACCACTTCCGCAAGAAAAGATTTTTCTGTTTCGCTGATTTTTCGTTCCTTTTGATTGCCAGGGCTTCCGCATTATAATTTCTTTATAAAGAAATTGGCGCTCGGGAGCGGAGCGTTAGTGGCAAAAACACTCTAGTTTGCTGCCGCGTGAGCGGCAACGTATATGGTTCCAAGGCAAACTAGCGTGTAGCACAATATTGTGCGGTTTTGACCACTAACGATTCGCGACCAGAAGCCATTTTTTATTAAAATTTGTTTATAATGCGGAAGCCGTGTTTTGATTGCTTCTTTGAATTGAAAACTTCCACATATTTAATTATAATTTTTCAACATATTTACGATAAATCCTTGAGGAAAAAAATGCCAAAAATTGAAGTAAACGAAAATCTTTTTTTTAGTAGTCTTGGAAAACGATACGATTACGACACTTTAGAAAAAAAACTTACTTATGCAAAAGCGGAACTTGATGAAAAACCTGATACGACAAAACCTGAATCAGAAAGAACGATAAAAATAGAACTGAACGACACAAACCGCCCAGATTTGTGGTCAACAAACGGCGTTGCTCGCCAACTTCGTCTTCATTCTGGCAAAAAAACTGTTGATTACGCAAAAATTATGTCAAACAAAGGCA
>CAZSHF010000017.1:0-38607 GCA_964606655.1 uncultured Treponema sp. | reverse complement strand
ATAAATAGGCAAGTTTGAGAATCAAACTTGAAGTTGAATGCGGCTGCGATATTTCAGCAGCCGCATTTAAACCTTCTTGCCGAGAGTGCATTTTTGCATGGTTTCATAAAAGTCGACATTTGGGGTAAAACATGAAGGCAAGGCTCAAGACAGAGCGCAAAGCCTTGAATCTTATTGAAAACTTTTGTCCGCCGTCTGGATTTTATCCATTTGACAAATGGCAAATTTGTCTTTTATAATTTTATTATGGTTATGGAGATTGAAGAGTTTGCTCCTGCTAAGGTCAACATTGGACTTAAAGTGCTGGCTAAAACTGAAGAAGAACCCTATCACCAGATAGAAAGCATTTTTCAGACAGTGAGTTTAAAAGACAGGCTTATTACAACTACTGAAGATGATTACAACAAATGTTCTGTAAACTGCAAGCAATTTGCCCTTCCGGAAGACAACACAATCACCAGAGCGTACAAGGCTTTCAAAGAAGTCGCGGGACTGGAAAATCTCAGAAGCGTTCATGTCGAGCTTGAAAAGAGGATTCCTTCCGGCGGCGGATTAGGCGGCGGCTCATCAGATGCTGTTTCCATGGTGAAAGCCTTGGAGAAGATACACGGAATCAGACTGGATTCTTTTCAGCAGGAGAAAATCGCTGAAAAAATCGGGAGCGACGTGTTCTTCTTTTTTCACTGCAACAGCAGCGGCAAAGGATGCGCCGTAGTTTCCGGCCGCGGAGAAAAAGTAAACGACATTGAGCCTCGCTCTGACTTGTCTTTTGTTCTTGTGTTTCCGAAGATTCACAGTTCAACAGAAGAAGCGTACAGACTTGTTGATGATTATTATGCATCTGGAAAGTATGACGGAGTGAGATTTCCTGCTTTGAACGAGCTGAAAAAGATTTACACCACTTCCATAAATCGATGGAATTTTGTAAACTCTTTCACAGTTCCTTTGACTGAGCGTCACCAAGAGATTGCGAACGCTCTGCTCTTCATCCGTCAAAGCGGCGCTCTGTTTTCTGATATGTCGGGCTCCGGATCTACTGTGTTCGGAATTTTTGGTTCCAAAGAAGATTCCTGCCGTGCTGTTGATATGCTGAACTCAAAAGGCTTTAAAACTGTAGTTGCAGAATAAGCCTTAAGCTAAAACAGTTCTATTTACGGAGGTGGACTTTATGCAGGTTACTGAGTTACGAATTCGAAAAGTGGAGGACGAAGGAAAGCTGAAGGCCTATGTCACGGTGACGTTTGACAACTCATTTGTTGTGCACAATGTCAAGATTATCGAAGGACAGAACGGGCTTTTCATCGCCATGCCGAGCCGAAAGACAGCGAACGGAGAATACAAGGATGTGGCTCATCCAATAAGCCCTGAATTCAGAAATGAATTGCAGGAAAAAATTATCGGAGAGTATAACGCGGGTCATGTAGACACTGGAAGTTCAGACGACTAGTGCCTTATTGATAAAAATTGCGACGTCGGCAAGCGGTAAGCCCCCGGCTTTTGGTGCCGGTATTCCACTGGTTCGAATCCAGTCGTCGCAGAAAGGCTCTTGCATAATCGCAAGAGCCTTTTTTTATTTTTTATAAGTGAAAATAGGTTCTGGAACATTCTCCTATTTTACACTTCCAGCAACACAGAATGAGCCTCAAACCTACAGTTTGTTTTTGAGTTCTCTTTGAAAATTCGCGTAGTAGCAAAAATCTAAATCATCTTACTCATCTTCTCGCAGAATGAAAGATAATCCGTGTGACCAAGTAAAAGCATTTTGTTTTTCAGTTCTTCCATTGCTTCCAAAAATAAATGCTCGTCGCGTTTTCTGATTTTACAAAACACAAGAACGTATGCATCTTCTGTATTTTTCAATTCTTTTCCGAATTTGACTTTTAGATTTTTCTGCACAAAAATTTGATCGGCAAGATATTCAGGAGCATCAAAATAAGCGTAATGAACACAGAACAAAGAAAAATTTGTAAGTTTTATGTAGTTTTGCATTTTATAAATCATAACACAATCTTCCTCAGCAAATCATTCAACAACGAATCAATTTTCGTTGCGTCGTTTGATTTTTCATCATAATAGTTGTAAAAAAGATTCAGATAATAAACTTGAGCAAACAAATTGTTTTCATCGCAAGATTTTTTGTAGCGTTCATTTATCAGAGATTCGATTTCTTGATTTGTTCCGAGCGGAAAACCGGTTTCTTCTTTGTAAGACTTAAATTCTTCGCTTGAAATTTCGCCTCTGTATTGTTTTTTGATTGAAGAAAACGCAATGTTTTGTGGAGCATAAGCCGATGCAACTGCCAAATTTATCCAAGCTTTTCGGTATTCGCCCTCGCTGTAAAAATAATCTGAAATTTCTGCAAAACACTTGGCAACATCACGTTTTGTAAAGGCGGCTTCCCAAATTTTTAGTGTGTCGTTTATATAAGTTCTTTGATTTGCTCGTCTTTCTTCAGCTGTCGGATTTTTGTTTGGGTCATAGCAGAAAAATTTTGAAGAAAGAATTTCATGCTCTTTCCACATTTGTTTTGTTTTTAGCGGGTCGATTCTTAAAATATCATCTGGTGGAAGTTCGTATTGATAAATGTAGCGGACTGCACTGTTTTTGTAACCAAGTCCGTTTTCTCTGTCTTTTCGTTTTTCATATTCTTGCTTAATAATTTGAATGTCGTGTTCTTTTTCGCCAGTAAAATCATATTCATCCCAAAATTTTCCAGTATTCCGGCACCGAAAATAAAAATCAAAAGGATGATTTGAATCAAACTTTGCTCCGTGAATCACAGCGTGAACAAAATAGGCAACCGCCGGCGGAAAATGCTTTGCGGAAATTTTAAAATATTCTGCGTAAAATTCGTTCATATTGATTACATCGAAAATAAAATGTCGCCCTTCTTCTTCAGAATCTCTTGTGTAAAATTTTTTATTATCTGCAAGTTCTTCCAAAACATTTTTAAAATTCGTATAACGATAAAAGGCTTTTAGAGAATCAAAAACTTTTTGCTCGTCAACTTTTCCTGTTGCATTTTTGATTTTAGCTTTTTCTTCATCTTCAAAAGCGTCTAAAATTTCAGATTTTTCATTTTCATCTAACAAATCTAAAAGTCTTTTTGCAATGTTTGTTCCGCGAGCAGAAAATTCGTTTTTATCAAATTCAACATCAAAAAAATTATGTCTGACTTTTTCTGTAAAAATGTAGTGGGCCGCCCAATCAAAATCCACAACAAAAGATTTGTCGCCTAAATAATCGTATTCATTTTTGATTTTGCCAACTTCGCCCGGAATTATGTTGATTGGAAAATCAGATTCGTTTTCGCCGTTTTCGTCGTAATACACAAGCGAAGGAACTGGAACATTCGGGCTGAACTCTTCGTTTGGAAGCATATCAAAAAGGATGAACGCAGTTTGATTTTTCGGATTGTTGCGTTTTGCACTTTTTAGCAAATCCAATTTCATAAGCTCAATCAAACGGTCGTCGTTTCCGCTCTCGAGGATTTTGATTTTTTCCACAAATTGAGCAAAATTCGTTGTGATTCTAAAAAATGATGAAGCAAAAACTTTTTCTGGAACGGAATCTTTAATTTCGTTAACAATTTCTTTTAGTTGTCTTGCATTTTCTTCAAAATCTTCTTCTGCACAAAAATAAATCATAAAATGATTTTCCATATCATCATACAAAATTGGATATTCTGTGTGAGCAGAAAATTTGCAGTGCGGACAAGTAAAATTAAAAATCGAGCCGTCAAGAATTTTCTTCCGCATTTCTGGATTTAACTGAGCATTTACGCTGTTCCAAACTTCAAAAGGAAATTCTTTTTTACAATTCGGGCAAATTGCCGTGATGATGTTGCTTAGTGACATAAAATTTTTCCTCTGAGAACTTCTTTTAATGTCGTTTTATCAACACTTTTATTTTATCACTTCAAACGTCATAAAATGTCGGTACTATAAATTCATTTTTATCATCTTTTCGCCTTTTACGAAATCTGAAAAAGCGGGTTTAGTCTATTTTTCTTTCTTCAAGTTTTCAGAATTACTTGAAATCGGCTTGTTGCCTCTTGATAAATCGATGTATTTTTTCACCAAGAGTTCCATATAGCATTCTTGCCATTGTGGAGGATGTTCCCTGAACAAATTCCAATCTGATTTGAAAACTTCCATATCTTTTTCTTGCAAGAACAGTATAGCATAAAATCCGCTGATTTTTTCCGTGCCGCCTTTTTTTGTGATATAATCTCTGTATGAAAATCAGAAAAATGGGCTTCTTGGCGCTTTTCTTCATACTTTCCGCGGCTTCAGTTTTTTCAGATGCCGCAGAAAAACGAGAAAGATTTATAGACGCGGCAAAATCCTATCTTGGAACTCCTTACAGGTACGGAGGAATTTCAAAAGCCGGAATCGACTGTTCAGGTCTTGTCTACAAAGCCGCTCTTGATTCCGGAACAGCGCAGCTTCCGCGCACAGCCGCGACAATATACAGAAAGACAGGCCAGATAAGCGATTCGCAAAGGGAACGCGGTGACCTTGTCTTCTTTTCGGCGAACGGACGGATTTCACACGTCGGAATTTATCTTGGAGAAAACCAGTTCATTCATTCAGCAAGCGACGGACCGAAAACCGGAGTTATCATAAGCAGACTTTCCGAAAACTACTGGAAAAACCATTATTACAGCGCAGGAAGATTCCTCGAGCCGGCTGGAAAAACAGAATCCTCAAGTTCGGTCTCGCAAAAATCATCTTCACAAGATGCAAAAAACGCCGCGGCAAACAAGGACAGAAGCGGAACTAAAAGCGCGGGAACAAACAGAACTTCAGAAAGCCTGAAAAGAAACAGCGGAAACTTCACAGCGGATTTTTCAGGATTTTTCGCATGGAACCTGTTCGGCAAGGAAGAAATCAAATTCAGAGCAAAAGGCGGCACGCTTCAGGCGGAAATCAGGACAGACATCTGGAACAGCAATCCTGGCGTTTTCCTCAGAATGAATTATCTCTACAATCCGGAAAGAAACTTCTTCCAGAGCTTTGAATTCCCTGCGGGATTCCTCTTGAGCCTGAACGATTACACGCAAGTCTACGGCGGAGTTGTCTTTTCGTTCAACAAATATCCTGAATACAAAGTCAACAGAAGCGGCAGTTTTTCGTTTGAAATGATTCCTGTATTTTTCGGAGCAAGGTTTCAGACGCCGGAAATAAAGATAAACAGTTTCAGTTCGCTTGTGCTGAGCCAGGACATTTCATACACCGGATACACAGGCTCGAATCTTGAAAAAGGGCTTTCATTCAACACAGGAATCTCGTTCAGGCTGAAATTCTAATTCCTATTACCCCGAATGTCGGGTTTTATAATTCAATAGCCTGAATATCGAGTTTTTATTTACGGACGAAAAAGTTATTTGTGAACGGAGCGAAAAACGGATTTTCGCGGAAGTTCAAACAATTCTTTTTCGCAATAAAACTCGACATTCGGGCTATTAGAAATCAAAAAATCGCTGAAATCAGACCGTCTCGACATCCTCGCAGGCGACAAGATTCACGCCGGACTGCATGAAATCCCTTACAAGAACATCGCCGTTTTTCACAGGAGCAGAAACTGTAAGACGGCGGACAAACTGCATGCTCCCCAGAAGGCTTTTTTTCGGAATCTCGCCTGCCGTTTTCGCGGAAACCAGAGGACGCTCTCCGCCTTGAACCGCGACTGTGCAGGTCAAAGTCCTTAAAGGAAAGGTAAGCTCTTTTTTCGCGTATTCCTCGCCGCGCCTGCACGCGTTTCCCGAGACTTTCATGTCTTCACCGCCGCCTGAAATTTCAAGCTGGCAGCCCATCGGGCAGATTATGCAGGTAAGATGCCGTTTTATCTCGCTTTTTGTTCCGTTTTCAATATTTTCCATAGTTTTCTCTCTTGAATACAAATCATCCAGAATCAGTCAATTGAATCTTCAGGCAATTCAATTGAAACAGTAAGCGGCTGAGGCTCAGAATAAAGCGAGTTCACAGCAGAAGCGTTCACATCGATTGTCTGCATTTCGCCAGGACGCACAATCCGTTTTTTCTGCCTGCCTAAAAGCCTTGTTCCCGCATAAACCGAAACCGTTACAGAACGGTAGACATCAGTAGAACGGAACATAAGGCGCATTTTCGGCTCGACCTTTTTTCCGTCAACAATCTCCTCTTTGTAAAGGCTAGGCTCAAGCACAATATGCTGCGGAACTGTGTAACGGACGCGGTTTCCAGGCGTAACAGGAACATTCAAAGGCTTGTAGTTTTCCGTGGAATCGCCGGACTGTTTTTCGATGTAGTCCGCCGCGCTTTCGCCTGTCAGAAGGCTTTCTTCAGTGACATAATCGACAAGGTCGTGGACATGGACACTGTTTCCGCACGCGAAGATTCCAGGAATCGAAGTCTCCATAAACTGGTTCACAGAAGGACCGCTTGTTATGCTGTCAATCTGGACTCCTGCCGCAATGCTCACTTCGTTTTCAGGAATAAGCCCGACGCTGAGAAGAACTGTGTCGCATTCAATGAACTCTTCCGTTCCCGGAACAGGTTTTCTGTGCTCATCGACTTTAGCGATTGTGACACCGCTCACTCGTTCTGTTCCGTGAATCTGGACAATCGTCGTCGAAAGTTTCAGCGGAATGTCAAAATTTTCAAGACATTGAGTCATATTGCGCGCAAGACCTGCGGAATAGTTCATGATTTCGCAGACAACTTTGACTTCCGCGCCTTCAAGTGTAAGCCGCCGCGCCATAATAAGACCGATGTCGCCCGAACCGAGAATCACGACTTTTTTCCCCGGAAGATAGCCGTCAATGTTCACAAAACGCTGGGCGCTTCCGGCAGTGAAAATTCCTGACGGGCGGCTTCCAGGAATAACAAGAGCGCCTCTTGTCCTTTCACGGCAGCCAGTCGCAAGGGCGATTGTCTTTGTTTCTAAGACCATAAGTCCGTCGCTCGAATTTATCGCCATCACTTTATGAACAGGATTTCCTTTCTGGATTTCAAGGGCCATTGTGTTCACGCGGATTTCAACCGCAAGGCTTTCCGCCTCTTTAACAAATCTTCCGGCGTATTCAGGGCCAGTCAGCTCCTCGCCGAAATGATGAAGACCGAATCCGTTGTGGATGCACTGAAGAAGAATTCCGCCCGCGCGGTTGTCGCGTTCCAGGACAAGCACATTCTCAAGCCCGCGTTTTTTTGCGGAAATCGCCGCGGCAAGACCAGCAGGTCCTCCGCCTACAACAATCAAATCGTAAACCATCAGACAACTCCTTCTCCGAATACACTTTCTCCTGCTGTGTCAGAAACTGTCGCCCTCGTCTTTGAGTCAAGGACATAAGAGATTCCGCCTTTCTTTGTGACGCTGACCATAGGAATTTTAAGCTCGCGGCTCAAGATTTCTGTGACACGCGGACTGCAGAAACCTGACTGGCAACGACCCATTCCCGCGCGCGTTCTTCTTTTCACGCCGTCAAGGTCTTTCGCTCCAAGAGGACATTTTATCGAAGCGACGATTTCTCCTTCTGTAATCATCTCGCAGCGGCAGATAATCTGTCCGAAGCGTTTGTCGTTTTTTATCAGATTTATTTTCTCGTCATAGGAGGAATTTTTAAATGACGGAATTCCTTTCCGTCTTTCGATGAAATCCGTTTTCTTCTCCGCTTTTAAGCCTGCTTTTTCAAGGAGAGAAAAAACCATTTCTCCTATCGCAGGCGCGGAAGTAAGACCTGGAGAGCAGATTCCGCCTACATTTATAAAGCCTTTCACATCCGGATCTTCCTCGATTATGAAATCGTCAACAGGAACAAGATTTCCGCCGTCCTTTTTGTCGTAAGCGACCGCGCGGATTCCTGCGAACGAGTTTATTATATTGCGCGCAGGAATATCGGGAACGGAAAGACGAGCCTGTTTCATCACAAGACTCTGGGAAGAAGAAGTAGTTCCTGTGTAGTAAAGCTCATCTTCAGAAAGCTCGTCAGCGGAAGGGCCTATCAAAATGTTTCCGTCAGTTGTTTTTGTAACAAGAACGCCTTTTCCCAAAGGTCCGGGCGTCTGAAACAGGACATGGTTCACAAGGTTTTCGCAGTTGTTGTCAAGAAGCGAATATTCGCCTTTTCTCTGCACGATTTTGTATTTTCTGGCTCCCGCCATTTCGCTTACAAGACCGGCATAAAGCCCCGAAGCGTTCACTACAAATTCCGCGCGGATTTCGCCCTGCGTCGTTCCAAGTACAAACAAGCCGTCTTTTTTTTCAATCGAATGAACCATTGTGTTCCGCATGAATGAAACGCCGTTCATCACAGCGCTTTCCGCGAACGCCCAGGTTGTCATATAAGGCGAGATTATCGCGGCGGTTTTTGAATAAAGCGCGGAAGTCACTTCCTCGTTTATATTCGGCTCAATCTGCCTGACTTCCTCGCCTGAAAGAACAGAAAGCTCCTTCACTCCGTTCTTTTTTCCGCGTTCAAAAAGCTCTTTCACTTTCTTGTCTCCGTTCTCATCAAAGGCAAGAACCAGCGAACCGATTGGCTTATAGTCATAATCAAGAACCTCTGAAAGCTCTTTAAGCAAAGCTGCGCCGCGAACATTTAATTTTGACATAAGCGACCCGGGAACAGGATCATAGCCGGCGTGAGCGATTCCGCTGTTGGCCTTGCTTGAACCGCAGCTGACATCGTTCTCTTTGTCCAGAAGGCAGACTTTCGCTTTTGTCTTTGAAAGCTCCCTCGCGATACAAGAGCCGCTGATTCCTGCTCCTATAATAATCACATCAAATTTTGTTTCGTCCATGACTAGAATTATACATCAAGATAAAATTTAGTGATAAAAAAAAATCGCAATAAATCAATTTTAGAAAGCCGGAAGCTTTTTCCCGCATAAAAACAGGCCTTCTGCTGCATGATTTCCCGCGAAATCTCTTATTGCAAAAATCGTTCTGATTATTTATATTTTTACTACCACGATAAAATTACCAGGAGCGAATATGTCTTTTGACAACAAAAATTTCGGAGTGTTTATATCAGACGACGAATTCGACGAGTTTGATGAAGGTTTTGATGATTTTGCGGACGACGAATCAGACGAGACTTTAGACAGCTACGACGAGGATTCTGAAAGCTACGAGGAAGCGTTTGAAGATGACTATGATATAGACGAGCCTTTTGATGATGTTGAAGCAGAAGACGGTTATCAGGACATCTACGGAAACGACGGCGAAGAGCTTTCAGACGACGAGGATGATTTCTTTGACGAGCCGGAAGACTAGTCTTCGTGGAGAGGAAGATTTCTTCCCGAATGCCAGAGCTTTTCAAGGTCGTAAAAGCCTCTGGCTTCCTCTGACATAAGATGAACAACGACAGGCCCGATGTCCAGAAGATTCCAGTCTTCTCCGTCCGGGCTTTTTCTGTTTGTGGCATGGATTTCAAGGTCGTTGTCCTTGATATATTCCTTTATCTGCTTTACAAGTCCCTGGCAATGAGCGGAGCTTGTGACAGTCGCGATTACAAAATAATCTGTCCAGCTGTTCAGCTCGTGTATATCAAGAGCGACAACATCTTTTCCTTTTCCATCTTCAACAATCTTTCCGATTTCAAGAACTTTCTGTTCAAGCGTTTTCATATTTTCTCCTAAATCTCCTGTTTTATCAGTTTTATTGGCAACACCAGAAACTTCTCCGCTATCTCACATATCTTCCGTCAAAATCTCTTCCGAGGATTATCGTGAAATCCACATCCGCGGCATTGGTGTCCGCTTCTGCTTCAAGGCTGACTTCCTCTTCGACAATATTCGTGCAGCGGATAAAATCCCCGACAAGGCTCCCGACTTCCCTGTTTCCGATGTGGTCGATAATCACAGTCGTTTCATAATCGTCGGAATCTGCATTAACCGCGTTCAGAACACTGTAGCTTGCGTTCTGAAAAAGAATCGCTGTGTTCCGTGCAAGTCCTTGAACAGATGTTCCGTTCTGAATTTCAAGGACATAGACACGGCTTGCAAGAACCTCGGAATTTGTCACAAGAAGACTTGTGCTCTGCTTTACAGCCTCTTTGATAAAATCTCCGTTGTTCAGCGGAAACATGAGCCTTTCGCCGTCAACAATGCGGACAGGACCTGTGACTGACTGGCGGACAATTGATTCAGAATCCATTTCCGAAACCAGAGACAAAAGACGGAAAACATCATCGGAATCGCTCAGGTTTGTCCTTATAAGACGGCTGTACTCGCGGAAAACAGATTTTTTCCCGAAAACCTGGCCGCGCTTTTCATGAAAAGTCGTGAAAAATGCGGTGACAATATTCTGATGCCTTTCAGTCATTTCAGTCTCATCCTCATCTTCAAGCCTGTAACGCAGATAGACAGAAACCTTATCTCCGTCCAGAGTGACCGCGCCCGACGGAAGGAGCCATATCTCTCCGTCATCTGAAGTCTCGTCAACCGGCGAGGGAATGAAAACTCTCATTCCGCCTAGCATATCTGTAAGCTTTACAAAATCGTCATGGCTCACTGTCATATAAAACGGAATGTTCACATCAAGAAGCTTTTCAATTTCCCTTGTGTATGAAGCGATTCCTTTTTCAGAATAGACTTCATCGATTCTGTCAACGCGTCCAAGGCTCTGGTAAATTCCGCCAGTGTTTCCGGGAATGCTTACAAGCGCGGCTTTTTTCGAGACAGGATAATAAACCAGCATGCTTGTAAGAAGTGAGCTCCTTCCGCCGTCCTTTCCGTCGTCAATGATAAAAAGGACGCGTATAACCTGGTCGTCAGCGACCCTTTCGGCAACTCCGTCGGTTCTGAGCGATAAAGCGACTATAAGAGCCGTGGAAAACATAATCGCTAAAATTATGATAAGGAAAAACAAGCCTTTCTGCTCGTCTCTCAAATGTTTTCTTGACATACCGCAATTTTCTCCGGATTTCTGTTTCAGTCCAAGGTTTCAAGCCAGTCCGCAAGTTTCAGGGATTCAGGCGAAACCTTTTTTCCTTTTTTCCCGATGTATTCGATGTTCTCTTTAAGAACCTTTTCTGCCGCCTTGTTCAAAGACAGGGAAAAAAGATTCTTCAGATATTCTGAATCGACATAAACCCGTCCAGGCTCGACTTTATCCGCGACAAAAAGAATCTTCGCGTAATCGCCCATTCCCGGTTTTCCGAATGTATGGTTCGCGACAGCCTCGAGTATTCTCTTGTCGTGGAAATCAAATTCCTCTTCAAGAAGAACCGCAGCCGCCCTTCCGTGAAGAAGAGAGGGCTTTTCTTTTTCAAGCTCGCCGACAGGATTTTTGTCTTTTTCCGCAAGGGATAAAAGCCTTTCGTCGCTCATATTCTTGCAGATGTCATGGGAGATTCCTGCAAGATAGCCCAAATTCTCGTCAAGCCCGTAAAGAGAACAGAGCTTCGCGCACATCTCCGCGGTTCTTACAGAATGCTCGTACCTTGACTTCACGACTGATTCTTTCGCATATTTTTTTATTTTCTTTATCAAAGAATCGATTTCCTTCGGTTTCAGTTCCTGCCCGCCCTGATTCCGAGCGTTTGTTTCATTCTCATCGGATTCAGATGCGAAAGTATTCTGCGAAGAAGAATTTCCGGAAGTTTTTTCATCAGTTTTCACAAAAGACATCATTTAAGCCCATACAATTTATGCTCTTTAATATAATAAAAAACCTGTTCGGGAACAAGATAACGGAAAGCCTTGCCGCCCGCGATTCTGCTCCTGATTTCTGTAGAAGAGACAGGAAGCACAGGATTTTGAAGAAGCGTGAACGGATAAGAAAACCTTTCTGAAAAAAAAGCCTTGAAAGAATCAGAATCCTCAAAATCGTTTTCATATCCGCCGAGCGGAATATTCGAGAATCCTTCGACATCCACTCCGTTCCTGTCAGGATGCCGGCGCGCTATCACAAAATCCACAAGAGAGGCAAGCTCTTCAGCCTTGTGCCATTTATGGAACTGGGACGCGCTTTCCTCTCCAAGAATCAGAGCGGGTTTTCCTTCAATGCAGTCTTTATATTTCTCGCAGATATAGACAATGGTGTCAAAAGTGTACGAAACGCCTTTCCGCTCGATTTCACAAGGCTCGCAGAAAAAATGCCGCCCGCTCTCCCCGCCTTTTTCCGAAGATTCGCAGAAAAACTCGACCATCTCAAGACGCGCTTCAGCGTCCGCCGCGTTGTTCATCACTTTGTGCGGCGGAGAAAATACAGGAACAAAAAGAACCCTGTCGTATCCAAGCTCTTTAACGGCGGTCTCCGCAAGCATGCAGTGTCCTATATGAAGCGGGTTGAAACTTCCGCCAAGAACAGCGATTTTCATTTATCCCTCCTTAAACCAAGGCATTGCAGGAAACTTCAGTTTCCGAAAATGACTTGTCGGCACACGGAAGCGTGCATATAAACAGGCAAGTTTGAAAATCAAACTTGAAGTTAAATGCGGCTGCGATATTTCAGCAGACGCATTTAAACGTTCCTAAAAAAACATCCGTGAACAAATTATCAAATTTGAGAGCGGATGTTTTTGTACGCGAAAGCGTACATTTCAATAAGGCAGTTTTGAAAAAACTGCAAGTTAAAGTCATCACGGCATTTTAGTGATGACTTTAAACGTTCCTAAAAACAAGGCATTGCAGGAAACTTCAGTTTCCGAAAATGGCTTGTTGGCACGCGGAAGCGTGCGTATAAACAGACAAGTTTGAGAATCAAACTTGAAGTTAAATGCGGCTGCGATATTTTAGCAGACGCATTTAAACGTTCCTTAAAATCTTCGCATCTTAAGAATTCTGAGAATCCAACGGACCTTGTGAATCCTGCAAATTCCTTAAATCTTGTCCAGGATACTGGATTTCCATATCCTCATCGACAGAACGGCTTTTCATAAACGCGGATTTTCCGCCTGATTTTCCAGAAGATGCGCCCGGACTTTCAGAAAGCCTTTCTCCGTCCTCAAGTTTTCTCACAAGCCCAATAATCGCCTTTTTCGCGGCGGAAAGCCCGGTATTGTTCTGCACAGAGACCGCAATCACAGAAGAATCCGGCTCTTTTTTCCTGATTGACTCGGTTATTTCCGCCGCGTTTTCAGCCGCGCCTTCGATGTCAATCTTGTTCGCGAGAATGATTCTTGGTTTTCGCATAAGACTTTCGGAATAGTTTTTAAGCTCGTTAAGAAGAGTTTCATACGCTGAAAGATAATTTGCGTCAGAAGCGTCAATCATAAAAAGAAGGCAGGCGGTCCTTGATATGTGCTTCAGAAAATCAAAGCCAAGACCGACACCTTCAGACGCTCCCTCAAGGATTCCGGGAATATCAGCGATTATAATATCCTCATCGTCGCCTGCATGAAGGACACCAAGATTCGGAATTTTCGTTGTGAACGGATAAGGCGCGATTTTAGGACGCGCGTTTGTGAACGCCGTAAGAAGAGAAGATTTTCCTGCGTTCGGAAAGCCCACAAGCCCGACATCAGCCATTATGCTAAGCTCAAGCCTTAAAAGACGGACTTCGCCCGGCTTTCCGCTGTGCGCGTAACGCGGAGCCTGGTTTGTCGAGCTCTTGAAATGGACATTTCCCCAGCCGCCTTTTCCTCCTTCCAGAAACAGGAAGCTTGAACCGTCCTCTTCAGTTGTAAAGTCATGGATAAGCTCGCCGGTTTCCGCGTCACGGATTGCAGTTCCCGGCGGAACAGGAATCACAACATCTTCTCCGTCGCGTCCGAATTTGTTCCAGCCTTGTCCGTCGCCGCCGTTTTTCGCCTTGAAAATCCTGTGATGCCGGAGCTTTGAAAGCGTTCTCATATTTCTTTTCAGGACAAAAACAACATCTCCGCCTTTTCCGCCGTCTCCGCCATTCGGTCCTCCGTGCGGAATATATTTTTCCCTTCTGAAAGCGATGCAGCCGTTTCCGCCTTTTCCTGAATGGACTTCAATTACTGCCTCATCTGCAAAACTTATCATACAACCTCGCCTGAACACACTGAATAATTCAAGAACAATATCCCAAATGCGTATTTTTATAAAATCCTGCATTTTTGGTGACAAACTGAATTAAACCTGAAAATCATTTTACAAAAAAAATACCCGGTCAGACAATCTAGCCGGGTAGTAAATCAGAATCCGAAAAACCGGATCAAGCATTGACTGGTTTTACAGAAATGAACTTTCTGTTCATTCTTTCATGGAACACAACAGTTCCGTCTTTTGTGGCGAACAGACTGTCGTCTCCGCCTCTCATGACATTCTCGCCAGGATGGAATTTTGTTCCTCGCTGTCTTACGATAATCGAGCCGGCAGTCACCATTTCTCCAGCGTATCTTTTCACACCCAGATTCTTCGGATTTGAATCACGGCCGTTTTTTGCGCCGCTTCCGCCTCTAGTTCTTCCCATAATTTACTCCTAATAAAAAGCCAAGAAAGAAGTTTCAACTTCTGAACGACTTTTTAAGCGTTCCTGCAACAAACTGAAGGAACGCAATTGATATGCAAGCTTGCGACGCAAACTTGTCAAGATAAAAACTGACGCTATTTTAGGCAGTTTTTATCTTATAATCCTAACAAAGACCGAAGCCTTAAAGTCTTTTGCACTTTAAATCCAGACTGAAAGGAAACTCTTCCTTTACAGATTCCAGACCAGCAAGAAGAAAATCTCCTGCATAAACTAATTTCCGGTCCAGATCTGAATCAGAACCGGCATTTTTTATTCTGAAACTGACAAATCCTCGTCTGGAAGTGTCTGTCTCAAGGTCTATGCCTTCAGTTTTTTCAAGAACCTGAAGCGTTGTCTTCACAAGGACAGAAACCGCTCCGCAGGCGATGTCAAAACCTTTTCCTGCATAACCAGCGTGGCCTTCCGCCTTGAACGAAATCAAAGCCCCGCTTTCCGTGCGCTCTAAAAGCACATCTATCATCGTCTTGTCTTAGGCAAGAACAATGTCCTCGACGCGGACATTTGTATACTGCTGTCTGTGTCCGATTGTCCTGTGATAGTCTTTCTTTGACTTGTATTTGAAGACGATAACTTTTTTGTCTTTGAAAGAATCTTCAACAACAACAGAAACTTTCGCGTTCTTCACAAAAGGAGTTCCGACAGAAATCTTGTCTCCGTCGCTTACAAGAAGAACAGAGTCAATATCAAGTTTCGCACCTTTTTCTGCGTTAAGCTTATCAACTGTAAGAATTGCGCCTTTTTCAGCCTTGTACTGTTTGCCTTTATATTCAACAAGAGCGTACATAAAACACCTCAAAAATAATTTTTTAGCAAAAAGTCGCAGTATTTAACGGGCTATACCACAACCCCTTTACTTTAATAGTAACAAGGATAATATCAGAAATCGGCTTTTAGTGTCAACAATCAAAAACGCCGTCCGCAGGTCTTGAAAATGCGGACGGCGTTCCTTGGAAAATGCTTATGATTTTCAGAACTTGTATGTTCCTGTAGTGATTGTTCCGCCGTTTGAATAAATGTCAAAGTTCACGGATTTGTCAGCCTTTGAAAGCTCTGTATAGAATTCGGAAAGATTTGTGACTTTCACTCCGTTCACTGCGGTGATTATGTCAGTGTTCTGAAGCCTCAAGGCCGCGGCAGGAGATTTTTCCATGACATTTGAAACCGCGACACCCTGGACTTTATCGTCAAGTTCAAGGGATTTTCTCACATCGCTGGTTATAGGAGAAGCGATGAATCCCGGCCAGAGTTTTCCGTTGTCAGAAGATACTTTCTCGGAGCGTTCTTCAATTTTTATGCTCAGCTCGATTTCCTTTCCTCCGCGGATTGCCTTGAACTTCGCTTCCGAGCCGGCAGGAAGAAGCCCGACATCGCGGACAAGCTGGTTCACATCTTTAACCTTGTGTCCGTTCAGTTCAGTTATGTAATCTCCCGGCTGCATTCCGCCTTTCTGCGCAGGCGAGCCGATGAAAAGCTGGGAAGCAAGCGCTCCGTCTTTGCCGCCGACACCAAGCTCGTTCTTGTACTCTTTTGTAGGCTCGACAAGAGAAACTCCAAGCCATCCGTAGACAACTTTTCCGTCTGAAATGAACGAGTCAATCGCGCCCTTCAGATTGTTGATTGGAATTGAAAATCCAAGTCCCTGCGAGCCGCCTGACTGGGATGCGATCCAAGTGTTGATTCCGATGACTTCGCCGTAAATGTTCACAAGAGGTCCGCCGGAATTTCCCTGGTTGATTGCAGCGTCAGTCTGGATAAAATCATTTATGTTTCCGATTCCTGAGCCGGACCTGCCTTTCGCGCTTATGATTCCCTGGGTGACAGACTGGCTGAATCCCAGCGGAGCGCCCATCGCGAAGCAGATGTCGCCCGTCTGAACTTTGTCGGAATCTCCAAGAACCGCGACAGGAATATCCTCGTCCTTGGCTTCAAATGAAACCAGAGCGATGTCCATTCTGCTGTCCGCTCCGACAAGCTTAGCGTCAAATTCCCGTCCGTCGTTAAGCTTTACAGTGATTTTTGTCGCGTCTCCTGCGACATGATTGTTCGTGAGAACGTAATAGACATCTCCTGTCCTTCGGACAACAACGCCGGAGCCAAGCCCTTTCTGCTCGTAGGAACGCTGTCTTCTTCCGCTGTTCTCGTCAGAATTGTCAGGAGCTCCAAAGAAGAATCTTCTGAAATCCTCAAAAGGGTCGATTGTCGAAACAGTCTTTGTTTCCGTGACATCAACTTCAACAACAGAAGGAAGAACTCCGTTGCTGATTGCCCTGAATGAATCCTGCAACGCCTCAACTATCCTCAAACTGTCTTCGGGAATCATCCGTCTGGTTTCCGCATAAACTGTGTCGGCAGAACCTTTCACACTGATTTTTCTGCATGAAATCGAAACCGCAGCAAAAGCGAACACTGCGGCGGCCGCAGTTCCAATGAATGCTTTTGTCCATTTTTTCATTTATTTATGCCTCCAAAAAAGTAGTTTTATTTTTTAAATATAATAAAAAAATGCTTTTTTGGTTACATTCAGACATTTTTTAAGCATAAACCGAAAAGGAAAGCGCGATTTCCGCATGGACACGTGATTTATCTTGAGTAGTTCAAGTCAGTCAGAATTTCCGTATGGTCTTCAAAGACAGCGACAGTATGCTCCTCGTGGGCGGAAGGCTTGTGGTCTTCCGTTATCACAGTCCAGCCGTCCTTTGCTGTGTAAACATCGGCTGTTCCCATGTTTATCATCGGCTCGATAGCAAGAACCATTCCCGCCTGAATGCGCGGATTCGGGCCTTTGCTTGGGCAGTTTGGAACGCTCGGGTCTTCGTGCACATCAAGACCGACTCCGTGGCCGCAGTAATCGTAGACAACTCCGTAGCCGTTTTTTGTCGCGATGTCGTAGACCGCGCGCGAAATGTCGCTGATTCTGTTTCCGACGCGGCACGCTTCGATTCCCGCGCGTAGACATTCAAGCGTCACGTCGTCAAGTTTTTTCACTTCTGGAATCGGCTTTCCGACGATAACAGAATGGCACGAATCGCTTATAAATCCGTTCAGGCTGATTCCGCCGTCAAGCGAAACAATGTCTCCTTCCTTAAGAATCCGTTTTTTTGAAGGAATTCCGTGGATGACTTCATCGTTTATGCTTATGCAGAGCGCGCCGGGAAAATCCTCAAGATACCAGGCTGGCTTTCCGCCGTGTTCCCTGATGAAACGGACAGCAAAATCATCGATTTCTTTTGTTGAAAGCCCGGCTCCGCGCTGGACTTTAGGAATCAGAATGTTGAACATATCGGCAAGAAGATGACAGGATTTTCTTATTCCGTCGATTTCTTCTTCGTTTTTAAGTTTTATCATAATGCGCTCCAATTTTTTTTAAAGTCAAACAAAGCCTAAGAATTCAGGCTCGTATTCTTTTTTCCGAGATTTTCCTTTCCGCTCTTTAAGATTCCTGATTTCGTCGATGCAGATTCTGCTTGTCATCTCGTCGCCGATTCTTCTGTAGGCTTCTGACATCTTTTCAAGGAAAAAAATATTGTCGTCTTTTGAAAAGCCCAGATCCAGAGCGCGCTCGAAAACATCTATCGCAAGCTCGTCGTTTATGACTCCGGCGATATGGCTCTTTAAGATTCCGAGCGTGAAGTCCATCACTTCCGGGAAAAACAGGCGGAAATATTCATAACTGTATTCCATTCTGATAATCTGTTCAAGAAGATTCACGGCATCAAAATATTCCTGCCTGATCACAAGCTCTTCCGCAAGAATATATCCGTAGTCCATAAAATCCTCGCGCGTAAACCAGCGTTTCAGCGAAAAATCTGAATGGTTCATGCACATTCTTTTGAACTCGGCGACAGCCTCGTCTTCCCTGTGGTGCATGAGGTCAAAGAAAATAAGTTTCGCGCGGCTTTCGTAGTCGTTCCTTGAAAGAAGCCATTTTCTGTAATCGAACGAGTTTTTGTGTTCCGGGCGGATATTGAACCTTGTGAAAAAGGACGCGTCAAAAATCGAACGGGTCTTCGCGTCGGAAAGAATCTCGTAAGCCCGGACCAAAATTTTGAATTCCTCGGAATCGTCGGAATTAAGTTTATCCGGATGAAGCAGTTTCGCTTTTTGCCTGTAGGCGCGTTTTATTTCCGAAGCAGAAGCGTTCTGCCTTACTCCTAAAATCTTGTAACAGTCTATCACAAACTTTCTCCTGAATTTTCAAGCGTTTTCCGGACAAAAAAAAAAGTTCTCACGAAACCTTGAAAAGCGCTTCCATGTTCTTTTTGTTCACGACAAGAACCGGGCAAGATGAATACTGTGTAAGATGAATCTCTGTTGTTGACTGGGTTCTTGTGATCTGGTTTTCGGTCTGCTTCAGAGGATGAGAGCCCTGCCTTCTTCCTCCGACCAGAATCATGTCAGCCTCGAATTCCTCCGCAGACAAAAGGATTTCCGTCGCGACCGCGCCGCTTCTGAGTTCGGTTTCAGCCTTGATTCCTTTCATCGCGGCAAGGTTTTTTATATAGTCAAGAATGTTTTTTCCGTCCTGGGTGAGATTTTTCTCGTATTCGTCCTGTTCATAAGGCGCGAAAAACTTTGAGTTAGCAAGAAGCTTGATAGTCGCTGTGTCCACAACATAGACCACTTTCAAAGACAAGCCGAGCTGTTTTGAAAGAATTATTCCGTACATCGCGGCGTGAACCGATTCAGCTGTTCCGTTCACGCAGACAAGAATCTTTTTCAGCAAAGGTTTTCCCATTCGTTGCTTTTCCTTAAAGTTTCGCGCTCCTCTTTTTCAAGGATTTCAGGACAAAAATGTTCTCCCGTTCCTTTTCCTCGAGCACATTCTCGATATACTTTTCTGTCTCCTCTGTCTGAGGAATAACAAGCTTATCGAGAGCATTCACACGCCGCTGAGTTTTTTTAACCTCATCGGCAAGCCGCCAGACAATCGTCCTTATAGAAGCCATCTGTGTAAGAAGAACCAGAAGATTGAAAAACCTGTCGATAACCTCGTCCGTATTTGCGTAAGTTCCCATCGCGGAATAGAAAAGCTGCTTTTCAGGAAGCTCGACATCAAGCGACTGAAAAGTCATTCCTGCGACATTGACTTCTTTTTCCTGCATATTGAAATCGTAGTGAATGTCATGGGCGATTCTGCGAACCCTGTCAGAACCGTCAGCCATAAGCATACGTTTGAAAGCCGGATAAGCCTGGTCCACTGTCTTGTCAATTTCTTTTTCAAGAAGCTTGACCTTTTCGACCATATGCATAAGGCTCTGGACCAGAAGCTCGCGTTTCTGCTCAAGAAGCTCGTAGCCGTTCCTGGCAATCGCAAGCTGCTCTTTCATCGAAAGGAGATTTGATTTTGTAGGTGCAATGTTCAGTTTCGCCATATAAAGCCACCCGGAATCCTAACTGTTCTCCTTTGGAAGATATTTTTCGATGAATTCATCTTTGATTCTGAAAAGCTCTTCTTTAGGAAGGACAGAAAGACATTTCCAGCCGATTTCCAGAGTCTTTTCAATCGTCCTGTCCTCGTATTCATCCTGGCTTAAAAATTCGTTCTCAAACATTTCGCCGAATTTCAGATAAAGCCTGTCGAGCTCCCCGAGCTCCTCCTCGCCTATAATCGCGGAAAGATTTCTTATCGATTTTACTTTTGAATAGCTTGCGAAAAGCTGGCTTGAAAGGCTCGGATGGTCTTCGCGTGTCATTCCTTCGCCGATTCCGTCTTTCATAAGACGCGAAAGCGAAGGAAGACCTGCGACAGGAGGATAAATTCCTTTTGAATCCATCTCGCGGTCAAGGACAATCTGTCCTTCTGTGATGTAGCCGGTCAGGTCAGGAATAGGATGCGAAATGTCATCGTTCGGCATTGAAAGAATAGGAATCTGGGTTATAGAGCCTTCGGAGCTCTTTATTTTTCCTGCCCTTTCATAAAGCTCAGCCAGATCAGAATAAAGATAGCCAGGATAACCTTTTCTTCCGGGAACTTCTCCGCGCGTCGTGGAAATTTCACGCAGAGCCTCGCAGTAGTTTGTCATGTCAGTCATCACGACAAGAACGTGCATCCCTTTCTCAAACGCAAGATATTCCGCCGCGGTCAAAGCGCAGCGCGGAGTCATTATTCGCTCGATTGAAGGAGCGTTCGCAAGAGACTGGAACATCACGACTTTTGAAAGAACGCCCGACTCTTCAAATGTGTTCACAAAAAAGCGCGCGACATCGTATTTGATTCCCATTCCTGCGAAAACCATGACAAACTGCTCGTCTGTTCCGCGCAGCTTCGCCTGACGGATAATCTGGGCGGCGAGTTTGTTGTGCGGAAGCCCGGAACCCGAGAAAATCGGAAGCTTCTGTCCGCGCACAAGAGAGTTCATTCCGTCAATCGCTGAAATTCCTGTCTGGATAAAATCACGCGGATAAGAACGGGAATACGGATTTATCGGATTTCCGTTCACATTCACAAAGTCCGAGGAAATTATCTCAGGATAACCGTCTATCGCCTCTCCAAGCCCGTTGAAGACGCGTCCTAAAATTCCTTCTCCGACGCGGAGCTCAAGCGGCTTTTCAAGGAATTCAAAGGAGCTTTCCTCAAGGTCGATTCCTGTCGTGTCTCCGAAAATCTGGACAACGCAGGCTTTTTCCGAAAGATCGATGACGCGTCCAAGACGCTTTTCGCCGAACCTGTCGCGCACGCAGACTGTTTCATTGTAGAAAACATTTTCTGTCCGCGCGACAACAACAATCGGCCCGTCCACGCTTGTGATTCCTCTGTATTCAATGCCTTTCATAAACCAAACCTCAACGCTAATCTAAAGACTTTCCGTAAATGGACTCAAGCTCGTCAAACTGTTCATTGAAATGCTGGGAAACCTCAGCGAATTTTTCAAGATTTGTGTTCGCGACCGTGTATTTTATGCGGACAATCTCTTCGCATATCGGAAGAGAAACGACTTTTTCAAGCGGACATCCGTTTTTCAGGACAGAGCTCGCCCTGTGGTAATAGTCCATCATGATTTCAAGAATCCTGATCTGTTTTTCCGAGCAGCAGTACATATCAACATCGTCAAAAGCATTCTGCTGAAGGAAACCGTTCTTTATCATCTCGGCAGACTTCAGGACAAGCCTTTCAGAAGAAGGAAGAGCGTCAGGACCTACAAGCCGGACAATCTGCTCAAGACGCTGCTCTTTTTTAAGAAGCTCAAGCGCTTCTGTCCTGACACGCGACCATGAAGGATTGTTGTTTTCCCACCATTCTTTGACTTCGGAAGCGTACTCTGAGTAAGAATCAGTCCATCCGATCGCAGGATAATGGCGGGCGTTCGCAAGCTCTCTGTTCAAAGCCCAGAAGCATCGTATGAAACGTTTTGTATGCTGAGTGACAGGCTCTGAAAAATCGCCTCCAGGAGGAGAAACCGCTCCGATTACAGAAACAGAGCCTTCTTTTCCCTCAAGCGAAATGACGCGTCCCGCCCTTTCATAGAACGAGGCAAGCCGTGTCGGAAGATAAGCCGGAAAACCTTCTTCGGCAGGCATCTCTTCCATCCGTCCGGAAAGCTCTCTCAAGGCTTCTGCCCAGCGGCTTGTCGAATCCGCCATAATCGCAACATGAAGCCCCATATCGCGGTAATATTCCGCCAGAGTTATTCCTGAATAAAGCGAAACCTCGCGCGCCGCGACAGGCATATTTGAAGTGTTCGCGATTAAAATCGTCCGTTCCATAATAGAACGTCCTGTTCTCGGGTCGATGAGCTCAGGGAATTCTGTTAGAACTTCTGTCATCTCGTTTCCGCGTTCTCCGCAGCCGATATAGACAATCAGGTCCGCGTCGCACCATTTTGCGACAGCGTGCTGTGTCATCGTCTTTCCAGTTCCGAATCCGCCCGGAATCGCAGCCGTTCCGCCTTTTGAAAGCGGAAAGAACACATCAATCACTCTTTGTCCTGTTATAAGCGGCTCTGAGACTTCAAGTTTATCCTGGTAAGGTCGGGGTTTCCGCACAGGCCAGTACTGGCTCAGGCGAATCTCCTCGTCAAGCTCTGTGACCGCAACAACATCATCTACAGTGTATTCACCGTCGCCTGAAAATTTTCTAAGGACGCGGCCGCGGACAAGAGGAGGAACCATAATCTTCTGAGTGACAGATTCAGTTTCTTTTACAGTTCCTAAAACCATTCCGGGCTTTATCGCAGAGCCTTCAGAAATTCCGTCCGCCTTTATGAAAGTCCATTTTTTTTCAACATCAAGAGGCTCCGCCCGCTCGCCGGAACGTATGAACGCTCCCGCCTTTTCAGACATAGCCTTCAAAGGCCGCTGGATTCCGTCGTAAATCGTTCCGACAAGTCCAGGGCCAAGACGCAAAGACAAAGGACGCTTGTCGCACATGATTTTCTCGCCGACACGCATTCCTGTGTCGTCCTCGTAAACCTGAATCGTCGTGTTTCCCTGGTTCTGGCGGATAATCTCGCCGATAAGATGGTTTTCGCCTACATCGACAACATCGTAAAGTCCGCACGAGTCAAGTCCTTCGGCGAACACAATCGGGCCTGAAATGCGGGTGATTTTTCCTTCAACCATTTTCAAATCCTCCCGCCAAACAGTTCTGAATAAAGCTCCTGCCTGTAATTCTCTTCAAGCTGGCTTACAATTTCGCTGAGAGTAAGACGCAGGCGGATTTTTCTGTCTTCTGACTCAAGAATTATTCCTTTTGGATTTTTGATTCCAAAGGATTTTTCAGGAAGAATTTTATTGAACTCAGTCTTTTCGGCGGATGAAAGCGCGATTTTTTTCTGCAGCGCGTTTTTCGCAGTGTCTATATCAAGACCGTAGACAAAAGCCCTGAAAGACTGATTTTTTATTTTCTCGTCAAAACCTGAAAGCGTTTCTGTGAACAGAGAGAGAATTTCCCCGTCCGAAAGAGAAGAAAAATATTCGTCCATTCCTTTGTCGATTGACGACTGGATATAAGAGACCAGAAAGCGCTCTTTCTCAAGAGGCAAAGCGGAATCCAGATCTTTTCTGAAAGATTCAAGTTTCTGGGCGTTTCTCTCCTGCTTTTCCGCTTTCGCTTCGGAAAGCCGTTCAGAAACATTGTCTTCAATCGATTTTGCTTCAGCCTCCGCGCTTCTGATTATCTTTTCCGCTTTTTTCCGCGCTTCTGCCTGAATTTCTCTGTCAAGTATTTCTGTGGAGCGTAATTCTTCCATTGCTATTTTCCAAAATGTCTGTTGTGCCTGTAAAAGACAAGACTAAACCTGAACTCCGATCGCCTCGCGGATCGCATCTGTCAAAGTCTTTTTTCCTTTGACGTGTCCGTTGACGTTTGGAATTTCAACAATCAGAGGATATTTTCCTGTTTTCTGCCAAGCGATTTCCTCTTCTTCTATCATGCCTGCCGCGGCTTCAGTAAGAATCAGAACTCTCGGCACCTGCTCGACCGGAACTGAAATCTGTCCGCCTTTTCCGGTGACCCTGTTGAAAGCGTCCAGAACATCATTCCTGTTTTCAGCGACCGAACCTTGAATGCCTGTCAGCCTGAAAGCCAGGACCAGTTCCCTGTCTCCAATTATATAAAAATCCAATTTTCTGTTTTTACATTACAATTATAAGAAGTCCCACAAGGAATCCCCAGAGACAGATACCTTCAGCAAGACCTACAAAAGGAAGAGCCTTTCCTGAAAGCTCAGCGTTCTCGCTCATCGCGCCCATCGCGGCCGCTCCGATTTTTCCGACAGCCATTCCGCCTGCGATACAAGCGACACCGACAGCGACCGCGGCTGCAAGATATTTGATTCCAGAAACCGGAGAAGATTTTTCCGCCGTCTCAAGCTCCTGAGCCTCTACAGAAGCCTCTTCGTTCGGCTGGGAAGCAGAAGCCTGAGCCACCGCCGCAAAACCTGTGAAAGCCATCAGAATGAAAGCAACCGCAAAAAATTTCCTGTTCATAAAAACACCTCTTTTTCTTTTCATTTATAATTCAAAGGAAATCTTTTTGACTTCCTCTTGATTTCATTTTTGTCCGTAAACTCCAATCCGCCGTTTTGCTCACCGTTCAGCTCGCCTGCTTTCCGTAGTAAAACCCGAAAGCCTTGAATTCAGTTCCTGTCTTGTTGAAGAACTTGCTGAAAAACTCGTAATACTGAAGCCTGATGACCTGAATCGCGACAATCATTCCTTCAAGGACAATCACAATCACGTTTCCGATAATCATGACCAGAATTCCGCCGACTGCTCCTGCCTTTCCTGCCATAAGATGAATTATGAATCCAAGGACAGCGTGGGCCAGAGCAAACGCGCCGACACGGACAAAGCTTATCGTGCTTGAAAGATAAGTCGAAATCACTTCAATCAGTTCGACAACTCCGCCGATAAGCATCGAGCCTATTCCGTTTTCAATTACAGGACGCTCTTTGTCAAAAAGACGCTCGAACGGAGCTCCGAACGCGGCGAAGAAAAGCGTCACGCCAATCACAAGCCAGTCGTAGAATGCAGGCGAATGATGAAAGAACGCAAGCCGGACCGCGAAGAAAACAACATACCAGAAAAAGCACGCGCCGAAAAGTCCTGTCTTTCCGAAGAACGCGCTTCCCCATTTTTTCTGGAGGATATTGTTCACAAAATTCAGGACAAGCCCGACTGAATTTATCACAAAGCCGACAGCAATCGTGATTCCGAATATTCCGAAAATCACATTTAGCGAATTCGGGTCGGAGGAAGGCATCATCTTCACAATCGGAGAACGTGGCTCGCCGAAAAGCCCTGTAAACCAGAGCGAGAAAGGACGGAGCACAGTCTCGTTCGCGAAAAACTCGCCTGTCACAAGACCCATTGCAGAACTTGTGACTCCAATCGCCATAAAAATCGGAGCGAATTTATTCCAGCCGCCGACTTTGATGACTTTAAGCTTCATAAGGATTCCTGCAAGAAGGAAAACAAGGCCTTGCCCGAAGTCGCCGAACATGATTCCGAAAAGAACCGTGAAGAAAACCGCGACAAAAGGAGTAGGATCTATTGTTCCGTAGAGCGGCGAGCCGTAGCTAAAAACCATTCTTTCAAAGGCTGACACAATCTTTCCGTGCTCAAGCTTCACAGGAACCTGCTCGTCGCCGTTTATCACAGATGTCACTTCCATCGGATGATAGACACGGATAGCGACTCTTCCTTCTGTAAGCTGGTCCAGATCTTTCATCACTCCGGAAGAGCGGTTCAAAGGAAGCCAGCCTGTAAGATGATAAACCATTTCTGTCGATTCAAGACGCTTTTCAATCTCTTTGATCTGAATCGACATAGAAAGAGATTCAAGTATATGAATTATTCTGTCCGCGTGGGTCTCCTTGAAGTTCTCGCACTCTTCTTTCAATGAATAAAGTTTGAAAGACGCTTCCGCCCGCTGGTTTTTAAGGCTTTCAAGGACATTGGAAGGAATTCCTTTAAAATCCCGGGGAATCTCCATTTCGACAAAACCGAACTTCTTGAGCTCAGTGTCCAAAGCGTAGCGGCCTTTTTTGCTTGAAGCGGCAAGAATCCTTGAAGAATCTTCCCCGAGCGGAACAATCACTGCCGCATCCCCGACCTGTCTTCTCAAAGGCTCGATGCTTTCAGGCGCGATTTTTCCGATTTTAAGAGAAAGGAACGAAAGATTGTCCAGCTCAGAATAAGGAACCTGAAGATTTGAAAAAGCCAATGCCTCCTGATACGCGTTTGAAACACGCTCAAGGTCAGAATGAGCCGAGTTAAGCCTTTCAACGAGCGCGGTTCCTGCCGAGATAAGTTTTCCGCATTCAAGCTGCTCGTCATCTGTGAGAACGCTGCATTCCAGAGGCTTTTCTTCCGGAGCCGGAATGCTGAAAAAAGTCCTTAACTCGTCAAGTTTCTGGAAAAACTCGCTGTTTATATCAAGAGATGAGGAAGCGTTTTTTTCCGCCGCAAAATCGCGTTTCTTTTTCTGAAACTGGAAGCAGCCGCATTTTCCAAGATATTCAACGACCTTGCTAATATCTTCTTTAAGAACCATAAGTTCAATAAGTCTCATTTCAGCGGTTTTTGCCATTTGTATCTCCAAACTTATCTAAAATGCCTGCCACATACATAGCCTCGCTTTTGTCAGAGCCAAGACGCAAGGATTCTGTCGCCGCGCGGATAAAATCAAGTTCCTGCCGTTTCAGACGGAAAAACATCACAAGGCTCAAATCTGTCATCGGATACTGGTGAAAAAGCTTGATTTCGCGTCCGATTGACACGACTTTAAAACGCTGCTCAAGCCACATCGGATTTATGCTCCAGACAACGCCTTCCTCGTGCGGATTAAGATATTTCGCGAAACGCCAGTTTTTCCAGTCGTCGTAGGAATCTGTTTTCCGTCCGAAAATCTCATAGGCGTAGACGCAAATCGGATCAGACGGCGAAGGCGAGTCAGTGAAACAATAAAGGTTTCTGATTATTTTTTCATCATCGTATTTGTAGTAAATCTTAAGGCGCAAAGCCCAGATAAGATTTTTTATCGCGTAAGCCTCGGAAAAATATTCTTTCAGCACAGATTTAGAGCCGTCCTTCACGGAATCAAGCGAACGCCAGAGGCCTTTGTAATCCTGCAAGTCAAGCTTGAAATCCATGCGCTGGCGGTCTTCTCCTTCTGGAACTTCTGAAATCCAGGCGAATTCAGAGCCTTCAGTGATTTTTTTTATGTCCGGCCATTCCCCGTAGTTGAGGCTTGAATAAATTCCAAGATTCATGCAGTGGGGATGAGTCTTTTCTCCGTAACTTAAAGCGGCGGTTATCGCTTTTATATTCTCGACTTCATAGCGATGCAGAAGCTGGACTAAAATCTGGTCCGGCTTGTCGTAAGTCTCAAGAAGATTGATATACTGGGAAATGAAAAGGTTCACGGCATCCTTTTCAAGCTTTGTCGCAAGCATCGATTCGGGAATCACAGGAACTCTGGTCTTGAAAACCATTTCCCAGATTCCCGCGACAGATTCAGCGTTGAAGAGTTTTACCGCGTTTTCGCCGATGAACGCTTTTTTCAGCATTCCGGCCGCTTTCGCATAGACATAAGAAGCCGCGCCGCTTTTTTCCATCGGAAGCTCCTAAGCCTTGCTCAAGGCTTTTTTGACAAAGTCTGCGAAATCTTTTCTGTTCAAAGGAATTTCTGTTATTTTTGATTTGTAGCCGTCGAGCTCTTTTTTATGCGCGGAGACAAGCGCTTCTTTGTCGGATTCAAATTTCCCGTCAAGTTCAGCGGAAATTTTCCGGAACTGCTCGTTGAATTCCGCGTCCGCTTTGGCTCTGGCGGAAGAAACAAGACGGTTCGCCCTTTCCTGCGCGTCTTTTGTAAGGATAAAAGAATTCTGCTCGACATTCAAAAGATGAAGAATCACATTAACTTCCGATTCTGCCATATTCCACTTCCTTTATGATGTTGCAGACTTCGCGCGCGCAAGATGCTTTCATAATCTGATTGTAAAACCTTGAATCATTGAGAAGCATCGCGCAGTCAGCAAGAATATGAAGATGATTCTGAGTGTTTTCAGGCTCAAAAAGAATCATGATTACAAGATGAATCAAATCTTCTTTTTTCGCAGGAAATTTTCCGTCGATTTCATAATCGATTCCAAAACGGCTGATTCCGACTGCAATCTCAGGCTTTTTTATTGAAGGAAAATTAGCGTGAGGAACAGCGACACCCTGTCTTATGCAAGTGTTTTTCCGGGATTCACGCTCCTCGAGAGCGGAAAGAACAGCGCGCCTGTCCAAAGAAGAATTTCTTCTGACAAGATGCTCTGTCATTTCGGAGAACAGCTCGTCCTTATCTTCGCTTGAAAGGTCAAGGATAATATTTTCTGGACCAATTAAATTTTCCAGCACTTATTAGCCTCCTGAACGCAAATTCCGCTTTCAGTCGTTTCCTTCAGATTCAGTAGCGTCAGTCTCCGCTGAATTTTCCCACCATGCGCCGCTGTTTTCCGCAGATTCAGAAGATTCAGTTTCTGTTGTCTCCGCAGGTGTTTCAATCACTGAGGAAGGAGCAAGGTCATCTTCTGTCGCAGGCTTTTTGTTGATTACAGCAAGGCTCAAAGCAAGGGCAAAGAAAAGGAAAACAAGAACGGCTGTCGCTTTTGTAAGAACGCTGGCGGAATGGGAACCGAACGCGGCAGTTCCGCGTCCTCCAAGAAGTCCGCCCATTCCGTTCTGTCCGTCATCCTGAACCAGAACCAGAAGAATAAGAAGAACACTTACAATTATGAAAACAACAAGAAGAATAACTCCAATAGCAGTCATTTTAAAACTCCAGAACGGCAAAACGCCGAATAAAAACAATTTTGTAGTTTTATTAAGATAATAGAATTGGGTAAAAAATGCAATGGCGAAGAAGCCATTTTGCGGTTCAACATATCGCTGCCCCAAATGTCGACTTTTGTAAAACTATGCAAAAATGCACTCTCGGCAAAAAACTGATTATAAAAAACGGCTTTTGCGTTCGTCAAAAACTGTGGCAGTTGAGCAAGTCGAATCCACCAAGCAAGCATTGTCTGAGGCTTTCCGCATTTGTGTTTGCTTTTTTAGGAGCCGACATATTTTTTATCAGAATAAGCAAAAGCCTGAAAAGTTTAAAAAGAACCTCGTAGGAGTAGAATTTTCCATAATGGCAGAACTTGTTGAAACCGGCATTTTTGCGCTCTTGTAAATCCGAAAGCTCACGGAGAATTTGGAGCGCGCTTTTTTCCCATTTCTTCTTCCTGCTCAGAACATGAATATGCGAACCGACATTTTCAGTAATGTTTTTTGTAAAGACAGCGGCAGGGCTTCCTATGTAAAACGAAACAAAATGCTCTGGGAAAATAAAGCTTTTGTATTCACAGACGCCAAGTTTTTCCACGCAATGAACCGCATTTTTATTGATAAAAATTACTTCTTTTGAGCCAATCGTAACTTTTTCTTCAAGTGTCCGCACGGTGATTTTTCCGCTTATGACGTAGATAAACTGCAAGTCCTCATGCCAGTGCATAACACGGAAGCCTGGATCAAGCGGAAAAGACTTGTCATTTTTCACATTCAGCACAAGATACGGAAAATCCGTGTTTTTATTCAAGTTTACAGAATTGATGTAAGATTCGGTTTTGTTCATAACTGGCGATATTTTTATATGATTCAAGATATACTAGCGATATAATCATAATATGTATTTTGAATACGGTGAAAAAGAAACAGCGTGCCTTATGTCAAAAGACGCAAGACTTGCCGCCGTCATAAAGCAAATCGGACATATTTACAGAGAAGTTGACGAGCTTCAGTCATTCGGCATGACATTTCGCAAGGCTGAATACATCAAAAGTTTTTCATTAAAAGTTGTAAACGGCGAATTCGACTTGGGTGCGGTAAGCAGAATGCCAGACAAAGATGCAATTTCCGCTCTATCAAGCATCAAAGGAATCGGTGTCAGGGCTTCCGCATTATAACCAACTTTAATAAAAAAACAGGTTTTTGGTCGCGTAGCGAGTGGTCAAAACCGCACAATATTGTGCTACATGCTAGTTTGCCTTGGAACTATATACGTTGCCGCTCACGCGGCAGCAAACTAGAATGTTTTTGCCACTAACGCTCCGCTCCCAAACACCAAATTTTTTATAAAAATTTATAATGCGGAAGCCCTGGAATCGGTGTGTGGACAGCAGAAATGATTCTGTTGTTTAGCCTGCAGCGTCCTGACGTTTTCAGTTTTGATGACCTTGCAATTCAACGGGGACTTCAGCTGGTTTATCATCACCGAAAAATCACGAGGGAACTTTTTGAAAAATATCGGAAACGATTTTCTCCGTATTGCAGCGTGGCAAGCCTGTATCTTTGGAAAGTTGCGGGTGGCGCGATTCCAGAGATGAAAGATTTTGCGAAAAAAGGTAAAAAATAAAAGGAGCGTTGATATGGACTACACACATCATTATGCGTCCCCGCTCGGCGGCATTACAATTGCGAGCAACGGCGAATTGTTGACTGGGCTTTGGTTTGACGGACAAAAATATTTTGCGGACACTTTGGAAAAAGGGCACGAAGAAAAATCTCTTCCTATTTTTGAACAGACGGATAAGTGGCTTGACATTTACTTTAGCGGAAACGCGCCAAATTTCACGCCTCCTCTTTTAATGAAAACAACGCCGTTTAGAAAATCAGTGTGGGAAATCCTTTTGACAATTCCTTACGGAGAAACTCTTTCCTACGGAGAAATCGCAAAAATCATCGCAAGCCAAAAAGGAATCGCAAGAATGTCGGCGCAAGCAGTCGGCGGCGCAGTCGGACACAATTCAATCTCTCTTATAATTCCGTGCCATCGCGTTGTTGGAACAAACGAAAGCCTGACTGGATACGCAGGCGGAATCGAGCGGAAATTAAAACTTCTTGAACTGGAAAAAGTTGATATGTCAAAGTTTTTCATTCCAACTAAGGGAACTGCGTTATAAAAAAGAAAGCGCGCTATGATTTCATCAAACATTTCAAAAGTCAACGAGGCATTCTCAGTACAGGCGGATAATTTTGACTCGAAGAATTAGCATCTTTCAAAAGCGGATTACTTGAATTATGCCGTCAAAAAAATCGCGCCGCAAAAAACGGACAATGTCCTGGAAGTCGCGGCGGGAACTTTTTGAAGAAAACAAAATCCGCCTGGAGATTCAAGAAGAAACAGAAATTCCTGTAAGCCTTGAAGACTGGATGTCGCTTTCAAAAACTGACGGCGAGACCAAAGCGAAAATCCGTGCGATGATGAAAGACGCCCCCTCCCCGACAGAAAGCAGGCGGCAGGATTTGCGGAAGTGGTGAAAAATTTCAGAAAAAAATCGCGCGAAGCGCGGCTCTAAGTGTATACACTTAGAGCAAATTGACAAATTTGCTCTAAACGCGAAAACTCGCTGACGCTCGTTTTCGCGTTTAGAAAAAACAGGATTTCTGAATGACAAAGGAAAAGGAAGTTTCAGAAGATAAAATCTACATTCTCCCGAAATTCCAAATCATAGAATACAAAAACTGCTATCTTGCCGTCGCCGTGGAACTTGCGCGGTGGCTTGTCTTAAGAAACGAAACACAGCTGGAAATCCTGCAAAGTCTTGAAAACAAAAATCCGCTCAAAGTCATTCTGGAAAAATTCGCGAATAATCAGGAGGACATCGCCTTTGTCCTCACGCAGATTGAGGCGACTAATCTTGAAAACTATCAGCCAAAGTCAAACTTCAAAAACATAAGGCTTCATCTTCATCTTACGAACAAGTGCAATATGCGCTGCCCGCACTGCTACATGAAGTCCGGCAAAGCTTACGGCCGCGAGATGACAACTTGCGAAGTGAAGTCGCTCCTTGAAAACTTCAGCGCGTCTGGCGGAACAAATGTTTCACTGACCGGCGGCGAGCCTACCCAGCGCGAGGATTTCTTTGAGATTTGCAGCTTTGTCGAAAGTCTCAAAATGAAAACTTCAATATACACGAACGGACTTTTCTGGAACAAGGAGCGCGTCTCAAAACTCAATCCCGAAAGCATCGAGGGAGTTCAAATCAGCATCGACGGATTCGACGAAAACTCAAACAGCGTTGTGCGCGGCAAAGGCTCGTTTGAAAAGTCTGTTAATGCAGTCGCCTTGTTTGTAAAACACGGAATTTATGTTAAGGCCGCCGTCACTCCGCCTTACGAATTTGTCTTTACTCACAAAAATGATTACATCAATTTTTCAAAAAGTCTTCTTGAAAAGTTCGGGCAGGACAAAGTCGAGATGAACTTTTCGTACTCGCTCATGCAGGGACGAAACCTGCCGCCTGAAAAAGTGCGCGAACAAAAGGAAAAATATTTCAGCGCGGTTGACGAGATTGTGAAGGAAATCTACGGCGACATTAGCGAGGACGGCTTTGTTCAGAACATCGAGGACTGCGTTTTTGACAGCTGCGGCTTCGGCGGACTAAACGTGATGGCGAACGGCGACTTTTATTTCTGCGACAGAATCCCAGATGCGAGCAAGGCTGGAAACGTGACAGAGCTTCCGTTCGAGAAAATCCGCGCGATGATGAAAACTGCCGAGACCGCAGGAAAAATAGACAACTTCAAGCCGTGCGCTTCTTGTGAACTTAAGTATATTTGCGGCGGCGGATGCAGGGCGGACTATTTCCACGAGTTCACAAAATCAGAAAACTTCGGGAACTTTGACTTCTCAAAACTTCCGCCAAGGAAATGCACACGCGAAAACAAGGAGAAATTCTACAGTCTGATGATAAAAACTTACGAGAGGTTCTACCGCTGAAAATGGATTTGATGATTGGCCTTGACGCGCCTTCGAGCAGAAAAAACAAGTTTCTCACGCTGCGCACTTTCTACACAAGGCAGAATCTTGTGAACAAGGAAGGAAAATACAAAGGCTCTGCAATCCACAAAATCGATGTGCAGAACTGCTTTCCGGTTTCAAACTGCGACATCGCAAAAGTGCGGGAACTTTTCAAAAAGCATTGCCTCCAGATTTCTGAGAACGAGTTTTGCATTGACTTCGCGGACTTTAAGCCTCTTTTTGATTCGTTTCCGAAAAGTCCGGTTTTCTTCATCTTCACTTCCGCTAACAAAATCCTTCTGATAAATTCAGTTGAGTTTTTGAAGGGCGGGTTTTCCGGCAGAAAGCCGAAGGAAATCTACAGCGTCGGAAGCCGCACGGTTCTTTATCAAAAAACGGCATTAGATATAGAAGAATCTGACTTCAAAAATCAGAACGAAATTTCAATCAAGCAGATAAATCCCAAAGTCCGCCTTCATTACGACGCGCCCTCAAAAATCTACTCGCTCTTTTTTGACTACGGCGGAACCGAGTCGCCTTTCTTGAGCAAGGAAAGTTCTGTCGTTTCAGAAAACACAGTTTATCTAAAGAACTTCCAGTTTGAAAAATCTGCGGCTGAGTCGCTTTTGAAAAGCCGTTTCACAAAACTTTCGCAGAACCGCTTTGTATATTCAGGCGGCGACAGGGCGAATCTAAAAGAAAAACTTTTGCGAATCGGAATCTCGCTTGAGTCCGATTCCGACGTTGTTGTTCCCGAAATCAAAGTCTCAAAGAATTCGTCCGGCTGGTTCGACATTGATTTGACCTGCAGAATCGACGGAAAACTGGTTGACCTCGCGTCAAAAATGGACTTGTTCGCGTCCGGAAGCGATGCTGAAATCGATGGAAAGCGCGTTGTTCTTCCAGACTCAGTTCTCGGCGCGAAAAACGATTTTGTTCTTGAAAACGGCAGACTGAAAATCAATCAGAAAAGCACTTTCAGCCTGCTCGGAATAATTCACGAGGCAGGAAAGTCCGCCGCGGATTTTTTCCCTTACAAAGAAACAAAACTCTGTCTTCCGGATAAAAATCAGAAAGCCGCGTTTCCGTATCAGCTTGAGGGAATCAAGTGGCTCAAGTTTCTGTTTCTGAATCATTTTGGCGGCTGCCTTGCCGACGACATGGGGCTTGGAAAAACTTTCCAGATGATTTCATTTCTTGAGGATGCGGAAATCCGCGCTCAAATCAAGAAAGTTCTCGTTGTTGTGCCGAAGTCGCTTCTGTCAAACTGGAAAAAGGAGTTCGAGAAATTCTCGTCAAATTATAAAGTCGAAATCTACCACGGGGAAAGCCGCAAGAATTTTTCTTTTGACAACTTTGATGTGGCTCTCACAACTTACAACACGGCGAGCCTTGACGCGGAAAAACTTTGCGAGCAGAATTTTTCGCTTGTCGTTTTCGACGAAATCCAGACGATAAAAAACTTCAAGGGCGAAATCTCGTCGTCAATGAAAAAAATAAAATCCGCCGTGAAATTCGGACTTTCCGGAACTCCGATGGAAAACAGCATTTCCGAGCTTTGGAACGTGATGGACACGCTGAACCCGGGGATTCTTTCAAGCCACGCTTCATTTATGCGGAGATTCTCGAACCAGGACTATGAGGAACTGAAATCGATTCTGAACTTTTTCATCATGCGCAGAATGAAAAAAGATGTGCTCAAGGAGCTTCCGCAAAAGTCCGAGCAAATCATCTACTGCGACATGGACGAAAAGCAGCGCGCGCTCTACAACGGAATAAATCTGAAAGTCAAAGCCGAGATTATGAGCCTGAAAGCCTTTGCCGCGCCAGTGATTCTGAAAGGTCTGACGCTTCTGCGCGAGTGCTGCGACGACCCGGAGCTTCTGGATTCTTCAGTCAATGTGGAAAAAATCGCCGACTCGTGCAAACTCGACGCGCTGGACATTCTTCTTGAAAGCCTTTTTAAGTCCGGCCACAAAGTCCTGCTTTTCAGCAACTACGTTTCAATGCTCCAAATCATAAAGACTGATCTTGAAAAGAAAGATGAGTACAAGGATTTTGTTTTCTATCTTGACGGGCAGACGAAGGACAGAAGCGAAGTTGTGGCTGATTTTGAAAACTCGCCGAAGGGAATTTTTCTCATCAGCATCAAGGCTGGCGGCGTGGGCCTGAATCTTACTTCCGCTCAGGACGTGATAATCTTTGACCCGTGGTGGAATCCGTTTGTGGAGCATCAGGCGGTTGACAGGACGCACAGAATCGGTCAGAAAAATCCCGTCACGGTCTATAAGCTTGTGGCGGCGGACACGCTCGAGGAAAAAATCATCGCAATGCAGAATGAAAAAGAAGCGGCTTTCGACGACTTAATCAACGGAATTTCGCAGGACAAGAACCTGAGCATTGAGAAAGTCCTGAAGCTGCTTTGAATGGAGATTTTGAATGGTTGACTTTTGAAAAATACGGATTCAAAGCAGTTTACGAGAAGTTCCCGAATCTGTTTTTTGAAATCTGATTTTTGATAATGAAATCTAAACTAAATGTCATTGTCGTAGTTGACTTGGTTCAGATTTCAAATTTTTTAAGGAGGTGAAAACTGTGAAACTTGAGTGGAATGTTGCGTCGAAGCCGCAGAACGTCTCAACTTCGTTCGGTTGCTTCAAACACTGTGAAACACAGGTCAACAGCTAAGACACGAGGCTGTCGGGATACAAAATTCTTTCGAGTTTTGTATTATAAATCAATTTTTTTAAGGATGTTAAAAATGAAATTAACTTGGAATACTTCTGCAAAAGAGGAAAATGTTGTCCGCGCATCGGCAAGTCATTACAATTTCAAGACCTGCCAGCCGTGCTGATTTTGACGGTCATTGAGCGCCGCTAAGTTCAGTCAAGAAAATTCCCGAAGCGAGCGTTTTGTTTTGAAACGCGAGCTTCGGGAAAATTCCGGTGGAAAAAGATGCGCTTTTGCTTCCTTGCTTCGCCCTAACTACGCCTTCGCAGCAGTGCTGCTCTGTTGTGTACGCTTGCGTTCTGTAAACAATCCTGCCGGCTGTTCTTACGGCTTTCAGCCGTCGCCCCTACGTTAGGGATTGCAGGGGCGCGCCCGAGGCGCGTTCTAAAACGGCATTGAGAAAAAAGATTGTCGGGTCAAGCCCGACAATGACATAAACACTGCAAATAGATGCTGAAACAAATTCAGCATGACGTGCCGTTTTAGAATGGAGCGTTAGCGTAACCCCGCAAAACCCGACCCGAAGTGAGCCGACTTGCAAAGCAAGTCGAGCGAATGTAGGGGAACGCCCATATAAAAAATTACGTCCGTGTAATTTTTTATATCACGAGAGTTTTCAAGCGCAACAAGAAGCATAATGGAAAATTCTCTCTCTGCTTTGCGCCGCCGTCCGTGGCGACAGATTTTGCCAACTTCTCATTCCTAACGTCTATCGTCTACCCTAATACTCAATCACCCAGTCGTTGAAATGCTGCGCGCTTTCCCAAGTGCCGTTGCAGAAACACTTTTGCGGTTCAAGCCGCGGATTTTTTTCATATCGTCCGCCGAAAGCTCGAATCCGTAAACTGCGATGTTCTCGGCGATGTGCGCCGGATTGCGCGAGTCTGGAATCGTGGAGAATCCTTCCTGAACGTGCGTCGGTGGCTACGCCAGCAGATTGCACTTTTCGCATTTTTCACGGAACGATTTTCGCTGCACGTAAGGATGAAGTTCAATCTGGACTGAGACCGGCTTTATCTCCGCCTTCGACATCACATCGTCAAAAACATCGTCGTTCAGGTCAAAGTTTGAAAGCCCGATTGCACGCACCTTTCCCTCGCGGACTGCGTTTTCAAGCGCGCGGTAGTCCGACTTCAACGCCGCAAGAACCGCGCTGTAAGCCTGTTCGTCGTTTTAGCGGTAAGTCCCGATTCCGAACTGCGGCATTTTAAGCCCGTTGTTCAGCGTGAGAGTCGCGGGCTGGATTTGCGTGGCTTCCGCCGTTGTCGGATTTTTTTCTGATGATTTTGATTCTGATTTTGCGGAAGTTTTTGTGGTTCCGCAAGAAGCGAGCAATAGCTACAGCAAAAAAATAATTTCTTCATAGCAATCTCCTATTTTTTATTTTCACTCACGATGCCAAGCATCGAAAGCCATTTTAAAAATTCCTTCGGCCAAAGCACGCTTGTGTACGGCTCGTGTCCCATTCCGAAGTTGTGTCCGCCTTTTCCGTACAAATGCAATTCCACAACACTATGTTTCTGCCAGGCTTGAATCACTTCAAATCCGCTTTGCCCTGAAAGCACATCATCGCTCGACATTGCGGCGAACATCGGCGGAACATCGTCTCCCATATCGCGCATAACAAGCTGACCGTAAATCGAGCCGATAAAATCCGCGCGCTCGTCGGGCTTTGAAACTTCCGCATTGTACACCGCCATCAAAGCGCCAGCGGAAAATCCCACCACACCAATTTTATGCTCATCGATTCCAAAATCACTTGCATGCGAACAAAGAAGCGCAATCGCTGCGTTCAAATCCTCAAGCGCGTAGTCCGGCGTTTCGGGCGCATAGTTTCCGCTCGCGCCGCCCGCTCGATAGCCTTGCATTTTTGAAGCAAAAAAGTCGCGGTAATCCTGTTCGCCTCGTGGAGTTTCTTCAACGCGATATTTCAAGATGAACGTCGCAAATCCTTGTTGTCTAAACCATTCCGCCGCCTCGAATCCGCCGCTCCCAAATGTAAGATGCAAAAATGCTCCGCCGGGAGCGATGATAATTGCCGCGCCGTTCGCTTTTTTTGCATCGGGCAGATACGGAATAAGGCTCGGCGAAGTTACGTTGCGAACGAAAAGTCCTCTGTCGCCTTCCTCGTACCATTGCTCTTGTCCGAGCGTATCGGCATCGGGCGTTCCGTACAAGAAGATTTCGTTTTTAAACGCAGGCGCATCTGTGTACGTAACGTTTCCGATTTTTTTCCGCGCAGTTCCTGTTGTCGGCTGGACAGTTTTTGCGCGCGGCTTGCCGAATGCAAATGTAGCAGCAAAAACAAAAGCTACTACAATCAAAAGTGATTTTTTCATTTTGTTCCTCCAAATGTCCCAAATGTCGTTTTAAATTTTACTTAATTCCATTTATCCATTCGTCAACATCTTTTTGGCTTGTGATTTGCTTTGCGCCGCCGCTTGAGTCAAACTGAATTTCCATTGGATTTTGAACTTTTGCTCCTTTTGATTCCGCAGCTTTAGTCATATCTTTTACAACGTGTCCTTTCCAGCCGCCGTTTGTCATAAACGGAATCACAGTTTTGCCGGAAAAATCATTGTCTTCAAGAAAAGTTTTTACTGCAGTAGCCATTGTGTACCACCAAGTCGGAGTTCCAACCGCGATTGTGTCATAATCGCTTAGATTTTTTTCAAGCGGACGAAGCGCGGGCTTAAATCATTCCTGAACTTCGCGCTGACCTTGGTTTACAACTTCATCGTAACTCTTGCTGTAAGGTGTAACCGTCTTGATTTCTGCAATGTCAGCATTTTTAGCCTTAGCAAGTTCTTCTGCAATTTTTTTAGTATTTCCATTTGAATAGGAAAAATACACAACAAGCATTTTGCTCATAAAAATCTCCTGTGTTTGATATTACTTCAATTTCTCGTATTCGCTCCGGTCCACGGCTTCAAGCCAGTCAGTTCCGGTTTTTCCGCTTCCGTCTGATTTCGGCGCGGAAATTGACAAGTGGCTGAACCATGAATCTTTCGCGGCTCCGTGCCAGTGCTTCACTCCCGGCTCAACGCAAACAACGTCGTCCGGGTTTATCTGAACCGGCTCCTGACCTTCAATCTGAACCCAGCCACGTCCGCCGACTCCGACCAGAATCTGCGCCTCCGAGTGATGGACGTGCCAGTTGTTGATGCAGCCAG
>CAZSHF010000016.1:0-41301 GCA_964606655.1 uncultured Treponema sp. | reverse complement strand
CTAAAATCATTGCGTTCTGCTGCAACTGGTGTTCTTACGCAGGCGCAGACTTGGCTGGAAACAACCGCCTTGAATATCCTGCGAATGTGAAAATTGTGCGCATTCCTTGCTCTTGCCGCTTGAATCCGCTTTTTATTCTGCGCGCGTTCCAGCGCGGCGCGGACGGAGTGATTCTTTGCGGCTGCCATCCTGGCGACTGCCATTACTCAACAGGAAACTACTTTGCCCGCCGGAGAATGACGCTTCTTTTCAGCCAGCTGGATTTCCTTGGAATAGAAAAAGGCAGAACCCGCGTTGAATGGTGTTCCGCGGCGGAAGGCGTCCGCTTTGCGGGAATCATGAACGATTTTGTTTCCCAGATTAAAGCGCTGGGCGAATGTAAAAGGCTGGAGGATGTAAGATGCAAGAACTGAGCGCAAAAATGATAGAACGCGCGAAAGAATTGCTTTCCGAAGGCAAAGTTCAGCGCGTTGTCGGCTGGAAAAAAGGACTTTTCGACGAGGACATCACTCCCGGAACTTTCACAACAGCCGAAGAACTTGACAATGAATTTATATATGACAGGCACTGCGCCGCAAACCTTTCAAAATATCTTATCGGAATCACAAGAGAAATTGAAACGGCTAAAAGCACAGCAAGAATGAACAACACAATGGCGAAGCAGCGCGACCCGAACGCGGAAGACAAGCCGATTCCTAGCGAAATTGTCCTTGTATTCCTTAAGCCTGGCGACACTTATTCTTTCACAGAGCTTTTAAAAGAAAACAGGATTGCCCGCGGAGATGTCTATGCGATTGGAATTCCGTGCCAGGACACATTGGACGGCGGCGAAGTTTGCGAATCTTGCGCTGGAAAAAAGCACGTTTCCTGCGATGAGCTTTTAGGCGTGGACGAAAATTACGATGCTGGCGTTTCCAAGAGGCTTGATGTTTTTGAAAACTTCGAGAAGATGAGCTCCACCGAACGCTACGACTTTTGGCGCGGAGAGTTCAGCCGCTGCATCAGGTGTAACGCCTGCCGGAATGTCTGCCCTGCCTGCACTTGTGAAAAATGCGTGTTCGACAACAACAGGCTTTACACTTCCCAGAAAGTCGCGGAAACAAGTTTTGAAGAATCGCTTTTCCACATTATAAGGGCATGGCACGTTGCCGGACGCTGCACTGACTGCGGCGAATGTTCACGCGTCTGCCCGGAGCATATTCCCCTTCATCTTTTGAACCGTAAATACATAAAAGATATAAATGAAATATACGGCGAATATCAGGCTGGAAGCGATATGGAAACAAAACCTCCTATGCTTACATACACAACTGGCGATGCGGAAACAAGCATTGTATGGCAAAGATCAGACGACGGAGGTGAAAGCAATGCTTAGCATTTCATCTGAAAAAATCGACACCTTATTTTCACTTATTGCAAAGGACGGGCCGCTTTATATTCCAGTCACAAATGAAACCGGAAACTCTGACTTCAGGAAATGGAAGGAAGGCGTAAAGCTTTCTGAAAACCTAAAGACAGTACGAAGCGCGAAAGACTTTTTCTTTCCGAAAACCGAGCATCTTGTAAGTTACCAGATGAACGGCAAGGAAGTGAAAATCATTGACCCAAGAAAAGAGGCGGAAAACTTCGTTATTTTCGGAGTCCGTCCTTGCGACGCGACAGGCTTTACAGTGATTGACAATGTTTATCTGAACATGAAGCCGGTTGACTCTTACTATAAAAACCGACGCGAGCACGGAACTGTAATCACTCTCGCCTGCAGCGAGCCTTTTAAAACTTGCTTCTGCTCAACTTACCAGATTGACGCATCTTTGGAAAAAGACAAAGACGGCTCAACAGGCGATGTGAGCGCATGGCTCGCCGGCGGAAAATATTTCTTCAAGGCGAACACAGAAAAAGGAAAGTCATTCATTGAAAAGGCTAAATCTGTTCTTGAAGAGGCGGACGAAAAACCTGTGAAAGCGGAGCAGAAAGCGATCCAGGAAAAGACTGAAAAGCTTCCGTTTGCTCACCTTGACCTTTCAAAGTTCAAAGGCGAAGACATGCTCAAGGTTTTCAACTCTAAAATCTGGAAAGGCGTCGCTGAGCCTTGCGTAGGCTGCGGAACCTGCACTTACGTCTGCCCTACCTGTATGTGTTTTGATGTCCGGGACTTTGACACAGGAAACGGAATCAGGCAGATCCGCTGCTGGGATTCGTGCATGTATTCGGACTTCACACAGATGGCCGCCGAAAATCCGCGCCACACGCAGGTCGAGCGGAGCCGCCAGCGTTTCATGCACAAGCTTATGTATTATCCGATGGCTCACGGGAACCTCTTCCAGTGTGTAGGATGCGGACGCTGCCTTGAGAAGTGTCCTGTAAACATGAACATTGTGAAAGTCATAAAAGCGGTCCAGACATCGGATGACATTTAAGGAATAGGAGAAAACGATGGAAAACTACGAAAGCTTTATTCCTTATGCAGGAAAAATCATTGACATAAAACAGGAAACTCCTGATGTGAAAACCTTCAGCGTGGTCGGACTTGACGGAAAGAAACTCTTTGAGCATATTCCGGGACAGTGCGCGATGCTGATTGCTCCAGGTGTAGGCGAATCCATGATTTCAATCACTTCCTCGCCGACTTTGGAGAGCCACATGGAATTTTCAATCAAAAAGTGCGGCGTTGTGACTGACTATCTTCACAATGCGGAAGTCGGACAGGAGATATGTGTCCGAGGACCTGTCGGAAACGGATTCCCTGTCGACACAAAGCTGAAAGGCAAAGACATTCTTGTAATCGCAGGAGGAATCGGAATCGCTCCTGTTCATTCAGTTGTGAACTACATGATGGACCACCGCTCGGACTACGGAAAAATCCAGGTGATTTACGGAAGCCGCTCGATGGCGGATCTTGTCCGTCTTGAAGAAATGCAGAATGTCTGGATGAAGCAGCCGAACTGTTCAATCGACCTTACAATCGACCGCGCGGAAGAAAACTGGAAAGGACACGTCGGATTCGTTCCGCCTTTTGTAACGGAGCTGAATCCAGATCCAAGCATGACAGTAATTATGTGCGGACCTCCAATTTTGATTCACCTTTCGCTTGACGCATTAAAAAAACTTGGCTTTAAAGATGAGCAGGTTTTTACAACTATGGAAATGCGCATGAAGTGCGGAATCGGAAAATGCGGAAGATGCAATATCGGAGACAAATTTGTCTGCAAGGACGGTCCGGTGTTCAGTTTTGACCAGCTGGGCGAGCTTCCGCCGGAATACTAAGATGAAAATGCGGGGCATTGAGCCTGTCGGAATGCCCGCAACCACAAGCACGCAATAAACAACAGTGGTTACTCCGCTTCGCTCCGTGCGCAAGCGGACGGCAGGCTCAACCACCAATGACGTAGGAGCAAAATATGACAGAAAACAAAAAACAGATGGCGGCAATATACCTGTTCGGGAAAAAATATGAAGTTCCGGCAGAGCTTACAGTCATGAACGCGATGGAATACGCAGGCTACCAGCTGAAAAGAGGCTGCGGCTGCCGGAACGGATTCTGCGGAGCGTGCGCGACAATCTACAGGATAAGCGGACAGAACCAGCTGCAGACCTGCCTCGCCTGCTCTAAAAAAGTCGAGGACGGAATGTATATCGCGACGCTTCCGTTCTTTCCGCTTGTGAAGCAGGTCTACAACATCAATTCTGTAAAACCTGAACAGCAGGTTATGATGCAGCTTTATCCTGAAATCTACGCCTGCGTGGGATGCAACGCCTGCACTCGCGCCTGTCCTCAGGATTTAAAGACAATGCAGTATATCGCTTACGCGCAGCGCGGAGACTTTGAGAAATGCGCTGACCTTTCGTTCGACTGCGTGATGTGCGGCTGCTGCTCTTCAAGATGTCCGGCAGGAATCAGCCATCCTCAGGTCGCGGAGCTTGCACGCCGCCTGAACGGAAAATACCTTCAGCCTCAGAGCCAGCACCTTCTTGACCGAGTGGCCGAGATTGACGAAGGAAAATGCGAAGAGGCTATCAAGAAGTTCATAGAAATGTCGGTCGGAAACAAAGAAGAGATTAAAAATCTTTACAATACAAGAGAGATTGAAAAATAATTAAAAATTGCCATCCGTGGCAATTTTTAATTGTCGAGTTTTTTACAAAAACTCGCAAGATGTTTTGTAAATATACGACGTGCCATCCGTGGCACTATTGTGAATAAATGAGGATTATGTTATGTACGGAAATTATCTTGACGATGCGGCAAAAATTGTCGCTGAAAAACGCGAAGAAAACCTGAAATTTGAACACGCCCGTCTCACTGCCGAAGAAAAAGACGACCTGCTTCTGAAATTTCACCCTGACAGAATCAAAGAACAGTTCGAGGAGCTTAAAATCGGGCCGAACAAAGGACAGAAAGCGCCTGTCGAGCTTGCTGAAATGCTTCAGGCAAAACCTAGAATCGAGCCTGACCGAATAGACCTGAATCATATTGATTATGAAACCGATGTCCTTGTGATAGGCGGTGGCGGAGCCGGAACAAGTGCTGCAATTATGGCGAGCGAAGCCGGAGCGAAAGTCCTTCTTGTCACAAAGCTCCGTGTGGGAGACGCGAACACAATGATGGCGGAAGGCGGAATTCAGGCGGCAGACAAGCCTAACGATTCTCCTGCCCAGCATTACCTTGACGCGTTCGGCGGCGGACATTTTGACGGAAAGCCGGAGCTTGTATCGACTTTGGTTTACAAAGCGCCTTCTGTAATCAAATGGCTCAATGACCTCGGCGTTGAATTCGACAAAATGCCTGACGGAACAATGATAACAACCCACGGCGGCGGAACCAGCCGGAAACGGATGCACGCCTGCAAAGACTATTCAGGCGCGGAGATAATGAGAACCCTCAGGGATGAGGTTTTCAACAGAAATGACCGGATTACAGTTGTTGATTTCACATCCGCAATTGAGCTTATCAAAAACGACAAAGGCGAAGTCTGCGGAGCGGTTCTTATGAATATGGAAACAGACGAGCTTTACATCGCGAAGGCAAAAGTTGTCATCCTCGCGACAGGCGGAGCCGGACGTATGCATTACCAGGGATTCCCGACATCAAACCATTACGGGGCGACAGCAGACGGACTTGTCCTTGCATACCGAGCAGGCGCGAAGCTTCTGTACCAGGACTCTCTTCAGTACCATCCGACAGGAGCCGCTTATCCGACCCAGATTCTCGGAAAGCTTGTGACAGAAAAAGTCCGCTCTCTCGGAGCAAAGCTAATAAACAAGGACGGCGAAGTCTATATCCATCCGCTTGAGACGCGAGATGTGAACGCGTCAGGAATCATCCGCGAGGTGAAAGAAGGCCGGGGAGTCAAAAACGATGTGCAGGACGCAGTCTGGCTTGACACTCCTATGATTGAAATGATTCACGGAGAAGGAACAATCCTCAAGTCAATCCCTGCGATGTACAATATGTTCATCAAATACGGAATCGACATCAGGAAAGAACCTATTCTGGTTTATCCGACCCTTCACTATCAGAACGGCGGCGTTGAAATCGACAAGACTTGCCGCACAAACATTCCGAACCTTCTTGTCGCAGGAGAAGCAAGCGGAGGAGTCCATGGAACAAACAGACTGATGGGAAACAGTTTGCTGGACGTTGTGGTATTCGGGCGCGAGGCAGGAATCGAAGCCGGAAAAATGTTCAAGGACATAAAACTTTCTGAAAACAGCAAAATGAACCTTGACCATGTCAAGGCATTTGAAAAAGAAAGAAGCGGAGCGGGAATCAAGAACGATTTCGTTTCGCCTAAGCTTCTTCCGCGCTACACACACGGAAACCCTGAATTTGAAAAGGCGATTCCAGGCGCAAGCAGATAAAACAAAAAAGGCTTTCTGTACGGAAGCCTTTTTTCGCTTCAATCACTCTGGTTGCATTTTTGCTAACAGATTTATATAATCTGAAGACAATTCAAAAATAAAAAGAGGCAGACTAATGGTTTCTTACTTGGGCGAACTTCTATCTTCTACCCTGTCATTTATTTTCGTCATTTTTGCTATCGGCTCTCTGGGCTATCTTCTAGGCGCGATTAAAGTCAAAGGAATCGAGCTGGGAACTGCCGGAGTTCTTCTTGTCGCATTGCTATGGGGCGTTTTCATAAACTTTGTCCCGTCTTTCAGAATCGGCTCTTACGAGATTGTCGACGGCGTGAAAGTCTGGGCGGAAAACGCAAAGTCTGTGACGCTGTGGTCGGACACAATCAAGTCGAATTTCGGACTTGTCTCGAACATAGGAACCGCGCTTTTTGTGACTGCAATCGGACTTATCGCAGGACCGAAGTTTTTCAGGTCATTCAACAGAAGCACGCTCAGCTATGTTCTTCTCGGCGTGATAATAATCGCTGTCGGAGCCGTGACCGCGATTCTTTTTGTCCTTCTTGACAAGAACCTCTCGTCTTCAATGGCGGTCGGACTTCTTACAGGCGGGCTCACTTCAACTCCGGGATTTTCCGCAGGAAAAGAAGTTGTCCAGGCAATCGAAGAGGATGTCACGGCAGGATATGGAATCGCTTATCTTTACGGAGTGATCGGCGTTGTCCTTTTTGTGCAGATAATGCCTAAAATCCTTAAGGTCGATATGAAAAAGGAAGTCGCGAACTTCCATGCTGCGAACACAATTGAAATTCCTGAGCCTAAAAGGAAACTCATTCCTCTTGAGCCTTTCGGGTTCTTCTCGTTCTTCCTTGCGGTCGCGCTCGGCTGCTTTATCGGAGCTATAAAAATTCCTGGAATAAATTTTTCCCTTGGAAATTCAGGCGGCTGCCTTATCGGCGGTCTTATTGTAGGACATTTCGCGCATATCGGAAAAATCGACCTGAGGATAAACAAGGAGTCATTGAATTTCATGAGGGAATTCGGGCTTGTGCTGTTCCTTATCGGAGCAGGCGTTCCGGGCGGCGTGAACTTCATCGCGAAATTCAGATGGACTTACTTCATCTACGGAGCTGTGATGACGACTCTTCCGATGATTGTGGGCTATCTTATCGCGCGGTATGTGTTCAGGCTGAGCATCCTGAACAACTTGGGCTCGATTACAGGAGGAATGACTTCTACACCGGCTTTGGGAACACTGATCGCGACCGCCGGAACAGACGAGGTTTCTTCCGCTTACGCTGCGACTTATCCGTTCGCTCTGGTTTCTGTCGTGCTTGCGGCAAAAATCATCATCATGATTTTCTAGAATTTCCCGGTTTCTAAAGCAGGAAACAGCAACACTTAAAAAAAAGGGGCTGTCCAATAATTTCAGAATGTGCCGGCCATTGAGTGTCTCGACAGGCTCAGCGACCGCATTTCATTCTTTTTGGACAGCCCTTTTAAATTTTCATTCTGTTTAATCAATTTCACATTGTTCCTGTGGCCAAAATCACTTTGAAGTCATATTCATGACTCCGTCCCAGGCTGAATCAACGCCTTTTTTAGCGTAAGCTCCGCATCTTTCCGAGAACACAAGAGCCGCCTTGTCATCAGGATTCATTCTGCTTGCCTCGATGAAGAGTTTTCCAGCTTCTTCAAAGTCTTTTTCAAGATACAAATCCAGCGCCTTGTGGAACTTTTCTATCTCCAGCATCTCGATTTCGCTCATCTCGTCTTTGAATCCCAGGACATTGTAAAGCTGGACAGGAGTGGAGCGACCGACTACACGGACTTTATCAAGCCTTTTAACAACGATTTTTCCCTTGTTCTCGCCTTTGTCCGCGCACGCCCATGTCGCGTCCGAACACATTATCCAGGTTCCGTAAGCCTTGTTCACGCCTTCAAGGCGGCTAGCAAGATTCACAGTGTCTCCTATCATCGTGTAGTTCAGCTTTGAGAACTCGTCGGTCTTGCTTCCCATAAGACCTACAAACGCTTCACCTGAATTTATTCCTATTCTTGTCTGGAAAGGTTTTAGCTCAATCTCTTTTCCGCCGATTGTGTATTTCCTGAAAAGCTCAGCATGGCTTTCATTGAACAATGTCTCGACTTTCTTCATCTTTATCGCGGAATCAAGGCAAAGATAAGCCCATTCGTCAGGACTGTGGCTCATCATCGGGTCAGGCGCGCCGAACATCGAGATTATCGCGTCTCCTTCGTATTTGTCGATTGTTCCGCTGTTCTTGAGAATCTCGTTTGACATCGCGCCTAGATATTCGTTCAGGTTTTCAATCAGCCTGTTCGGACCTTCGTCACCGTAAATCAGCGACATATTCTCGCTGAATGTCGAGAACTTCTGTATGTCGCTGAAAAGGGCGGTTATGCTCTTTTTCTGACCTTCTGTCTTGAACGCCTCAGGATTTCTTCTAAGAGACTCGACTGTGTCTTTGTTCGCGAACGAGGCGGCAAGCTGCGTTATGAATCGTTTTTCCTTCGAGCTGAGGAAAAATCTGTACGCAAGCCCCGCGATAAAATTCAGGAACGCGAAAATCCAGAAAACTGTGAAAGGAATGTAAACGCTTGCGAAAACCATAAGAAAAACCGGCGTCACAAGGACAAGGAACAACGCCGCGCCGTTCACGATATTCTGGACCGAATTTGAATATTTGTGCGAGAAGAACATAGCAAGAAGAACAAGAAGCATAGCCGCAAAAAATCCGTAATTCCAGGAGACAGGAACTATGAAATCCTTCTGGAGGATTGTGTTCAGGACATTCGCGTGAGTTCCGACGTTGAAATAAGTCTTTTGAAACGGAGTTCCGCCAATATCTGTAGTGCTGGAAGCTGTGTGACCTATAATGCAGAATGAACCGTAAAATTTCTCTCTCATCTCTTCTGAGAATTCAGCATACGCTTCTACATTTTCTTTTATCACATTCAATTCGTTTTCGATAATTTCTCTGAATTCGGAAAGCGTGTCAAAGCCGAGTATATCTTCCAGCTCAGCGAGCCGTAAATTTATTTCAGAAAGAAAATCAGTTTCCGCATATTTTTTTACATAGGAATAAAATTCTCTTTTTTTTGAAAAATAATCCTCATACATTTCAGGCCTTATTCCATCAAAGGCATTGCCCTTCTCGTCAAATCCTGAGCAAAGGGAAAGAAGGTGATTTTTTTCATCTCTAATCTCTGAATTAAAGTCGTAAAGTTCTTTTGCCTCGTTCCAGTATGCAAGAGGAGCGCCATCGTCATACAGAAGAGAATTTAAAAGTATGTTTTCAAGATTAGTAAAAATATCATCCTCTAGAAGTTGCAGCTGTATAAGCGAATATGCTGATTCCTGCTTGAAAGATGAACCGAAATCGCTGTGAAGCCAGTTTATGAGCATACGGCCGTTGTCATCCAATGGAATTTTCACGTTTTCCCTGACATCGCTGCCAGGATATTTTGCTCCGCGCATTATAAGGCAATTTCTTTTTCGCTCAAGGCTCTGCACATCAAGAAAATCAAGCAGAGGAGCAAATGTCAACTGTCCCAGATAGTTTCCGTTGTGGTTGAAAAGAAGCTCTATGCGGCGTCTTGTCCTGTCAGAATCGACGATAACATTTGCAAAGCCTACTCCGTCCGCTCTTTTTATAAAAGTGTCCAATGCAGGAGAAAAACCTGCTTCTTCTCCGTTTTCTTTAGACGTAAAATTATTATTCTTAGTTATATAGCCACGAGGATCAAAGACATTTTTTAAAAGCATCCTTTTGTCAATGTAGTCAATTTCTTCTGCCGTCCTTGAAAAAACAACTTTGTTTGTATTCACAGTAAGCCAGGAATTTCCGAAAAACTGCAAGGCTCTTGAAAAATACTCATCATTGTCGCGGAAAGCGTTTATCATCACAGAATCGTAAAGCCAGTCAACAGCAGGAATAATAACATCAGAAACAAGAGAATCTGCGTTTCCTAAAATTTCAGAAGCCTGTATATCTCCGCTGGAAATTCTGTCACCAAGCAGATAAACACTTTCAATTATTTCATTTTTTTCTTCTTCAAAAGCCTTGTTTATATTTTTGACAGAATCTTTTGAAACGCTTTTTTTAGATTGATTAAGATATTCAATATCGAAAACAGCATATTCCGCTCCAAGTTCTTTCATCTGAATCAGCATATCGGCATAGACATCACGGCTCCAAGGCCATTCGTTCAATGAAGGGTCATCGATTGATTCATTGTCGATATTGACATGAAGAATATTCTCTGACTGAAAAGGCTCTTTTCTGAATTTCAAGAAAATATCATAAAAGTGATAATCAAATTTCCTGAAGACTCCAAGAAGAGCGAAAACAAAAAACATAGCCGCAAGAACGGCATAAAACAGATAGTCAAGTTTTTTTTCAAAGACTGATTTTTTTTCTTTCCTTTTAGAATCACGCATAAAGAAATTATATCACGGATTTTCAATGATTAACAGTTTTTTATTCAATCAAAGCATATCAGACAGTCTGGATTTCAAATTTAAAATCTGTATAGTCGCATTTTCTGCATTGCGGCAAAGTCTTGTCATTTCCGCCTTTGCTGAAAATTCCTGCCCATCGGCAGACAGAACGGAGAATGGGAACGACAGACTTTCCCCGCTCGCTCAGGCGATATTCAACATGCGGAGGAATTTCATTGAACTGCTCTCGCTCCACAATTCCGTTTTTCATAAGCCCTTTCAGGCTTGAGGCAAGCACTGCGTCCGTGATGTCAGAAAGCTCTTTCCTTAGCTCGCTGTAGCGAAGTGTTTTCTTTGCTGAAAGAACACAGATTATCCTGGAATTCCACTTTCCGCCGAAAACTTCAAGTCCGTACTCAAGAGGACATCTTATGTCTTCCTCAATCTTTTTCTGGTACATAATGGAAATATACTTTTTTGTCTTTATAAGCGCAAGGAACTATTAAATTTATTAGTTGCTAATAAATTCGCCAATATCTTCTTTTCGTGAAGCTGTCAGTGTAAATTATAGTCAATAAAAAGAATGCCGGAAAACAGTGAAAAACATCCGGCGTTCAGAAAACATATTTTTACGGAGGTTTAACTATGAAAGTTAACGCTTATCTAGAAATCACAATGAAAATCGCGGACGAAAACCGTTCCGCTGCCGCCAAAATCTACAGCGACTACAGGAAACCTTTCCTTGAGCAGATAAAAGGCGCCCTTGAAAAGGAGCTTCTTGTGCGCGACGAGGATGTGCAGGTTCTTCACGGCTTTGACAGCGTAGAGAACGCGAAGGCATACCTTGAAAGCGAAATGTTCAAAAACGATGTGTTCGTCGGATTAAAGCCTCTATGGCAGGGCGAGCCTGAAGTAAGAATATTCGCTGTAGCCTAAGCGCAGGCTGGAATTTATCAGGGAAGATAAACAAGATAAAAACAAAGAAAAATCCGCCTGCAAGATTCTGCTATCCTTTCAAAGCCTCATAGGCGGATTTTGCGGCTTTCTGCTCCGCGTCTTTTTTGGACTTTCCTTTCTCAGGCCCGTAAGTGACATCTCCAAGACGGACGCGGACGCTGAAGACTTTCTCGTGCTGAGGTCCTGCAACAGAAACTGTCTCGTAAACCGGAGTCTTCTTGCTTTTTTTCTGGTAGATTTCCTGAAGAAGGGTCTTGTAATCCTTTCCGCCTGTCGCCTGGATTTTCCTTATTTCAGGAACAATGAACGAAAGCACATATTTTTTCGCGGCGGAAAAACCCTGGTCAAGATAATACGCTCCGATCACAGCCTCCATGCAGTCGGCAAGAATCGCGGGCTTCTTTCTTCCGCCTGAAAGCTCTTCGCCTCTTCCGAGAACAAGCATTCTGTCAAGTCCGAATTTTATTCCTATCGGAGCGAGTGTCTTTTCAGAGACCGCGGCAGATTTTGTCTTTGCAAGATCTCCTTCAGGATTTGAAACCATATCATTGTAAAGGAAATCCGCAGCCGCAAGCCCCAGCACAGAATCCCCGAGAAACTCAAGACGCTCGTTGTTCAGATGCCTTAAAGAAACATCCTCGTTTGAATATGAACGGTGATGAAAAGCAAGGTCAAGAAGCTCAAGGTTCTTGAATTTCAAATCAAGTGGCCTGCAAAAAGCAAGAAGTTTCTTTTTCCTTTCCTGGGTAATGTTCATATCCGCCGCCTTTTAATATCTTCAAACTGAAATCCGCAACGTTTTAGAATTCGCCGCGGACAGTCTTTAAGGTTCTGTTTTTTTGTCTTTTATAAAATATTTTTTAAATAAAAAAAACACAAGCCGTTTTTGGCTTGTGTTCCATAATCTGAATCCCAGAACAATTACTTTGACTGCTCAGATTTGATGAAGTCATAAGCGTCACGAACTGTTTCAAATTCATTGGCTTTTTCATCAGGGATGCTCACTCCGAGCTCCTCTTCGATAGCATAAACCAGCTCGTAAGTGTCAAGGCTGTCTGCTCCAAGATCTCCGCGGAAAGATGAATCCAATGTGATTTTGCTTGCGTCAATCTCCAGCTTGTCAGCGATAAGTTTCTGGATTTTCTCGAACAATTCGTCCATTATAATGCTCCTTTTTTATCAGCCGTTAGATTCCGGTGTTATCACCTGTCGTCCGCGGTAAAAACCGCATTTAGGGCAAACACGATGCGACTGGATAAGGTTTCCGCAGTTGTTGCATTCCACAAGCTGCGGCGCTTCAAGTCTCATATTGATGCTCTGGCGTCTTTTTGTCACGGCTTTTGATGTTTTCGACCTAGGTACTGCCATTTATGTAACCTCACTAAATTAGATAAGTTGTCTGACTTACTGCGATTAAATATATAACAGTTCCAATCAGCGTGTCAATATTATAACGGAATAAAAGGCTTTGTCAAATACGGCGGAACTAATTGCCAGCAGAACGTCTTGCAGACAGACATCTTATCCTGCTGTCTCCTTGTACTTTTCTTTAAGCGCGTTTTCTATCACGGGCGGAACCATGTCCGAAATGTCTCCGCCAAGCTTTGCAAGCTCCTTTATCGAGCTCGACTTTAAAAGAAGGTATCTCTGGTCAGTCGGAATGAAAACTGTCTCGACTTCGGGATTCAGCTTATAGTTCATAAGAGAAAGGTCGAATTCGTATGAGAAATCGTTTGAGTTCCTTACTCCGCGTATCAGAACCTTCGCGCCGACTTTTTTCGCGTAATTCACGACAATCTGGCTCCAGGCGTGGACTGAAACATTCTTGTAAGGCCTCACCATTTCCTCAAGGAATGAAAGCCTTTCCTCGACAGTGAAAAGAGATTTTTTGTCATTGTTCACGGCGACCACAACATCAACCTCATCGAAAAGCTTTGACGCTCTCTGGATAATGTTCAGGTGTCCGTTTGTCGGAGGGTCAAAAGAGCCTGGAAAAACCGCCTTGTTCATGAGAAAAATCTTACTTTGTTTGACGAAAATGCACAAGCGATGTATTATTTTATCATGATTAAAAAGATTCTTTACGCGGCCACAGCGTTATTGTCATTCTCTCTGTTTTTTTCATGCCGTTCGGCAAAAGCGGCGGAAAAGGCTCCTGTTTCTCCAGAGCCGGAACCTGCTTATGAAGAAAAACGGATTGAAGACGAATATTCAAGGTCGACTCAGGAAGTCAAGGTTTCCGTGGAGGAATTCAACAGGGACAAGAGGCAGATCCTTAAAATCATAGACGAGCTTTCAAAAGTGATAGATGAAAAAGACTACAGCAGATGGACTGAATATATCGAGCCTGAATCTGTGGTCTACTGGTCAAACCCGAACAATCTTCTAAGGGCATCAAAACGGCTTCCTATAAGAGGAATGAGGCTTCAGACTTTGTACGATTATTTCACTTACGTTTTTGTTCCTTCAAGAAAAGGAAGAAAAGTGGATGAAATCCGATACATTTCTGTCGATTCCGTGAAAGCGGTTCAAGTCCAGGACGAGATTGATGTCGTGTATTACAATTTTGTGAAAATCAAAGGGAACTGGATGGTGAAGCTTCCGCCTCTTGCAGACCAGGAGTAGCCTTCTTTTCATGCGGATTTTCAAGAAAGCCATAAAACCTGCAATAAATTGCATAAAGTTGATTTTTAAAGCCTCTTGGCTTATAATCAACTATCGGTTTTTAACTGAATCATTTTCAGGAGGAATATTTTATGAGAGTGTCAAAAAAGACAGCGTTTTTTATCGGAGCCTTAGCTTTAGGCTCGGCGATTTTTGCCCAGCAGGTCCAGAGACAGACATCAGGCTCAGCATCAAGATCTGAAAGCTCCGTTGAAGAAGAATACCTGAACGATGTGGACGGAGCGGTAATGCTCGCGCTCGCCACTTCCGACGAATACGACAACAAACTGGTCGCGATGCAGTTCCTTGAGGCAGCAGTTGACAACGGAAATGTCACAGAAGATGTAATGAAAGCCTTGAACCAGCTTGCAGGGGAAGGAATAACTTCGCAGTCAAGGACAAACGGACGGCTTATGAACAACTTTCCTGACATAAGAAGAAGAGCCTGCCTTGCGCTCGGAAAAGTAAAGACAGAGGAATCGAAGAACTATCTTGTTTCCGTCGCTCTGGCTGAAAACGAGCCGATGGTAATCGCCGCGGCAGTGAACTCGCTCGGTGAAATCGGAATAAACGACAACGATGAGGTTGTAGACGCGATTTCTTTCGCCAACAAAAGAAACCAGATTTTGAATCCGACTTCATCGCTCGCCTCGGAAGTCATCGACTGCTACGCGAAGCTCATCGACGGAACAGAAAACAAGAAAATCATCATCGATTCGCTTACAAGAATCGCGGCGGACTATCATTATGTCGCTCCTGTGAGAAACAAGGCCATCAGGCTTTTAAGGCAGATTTCAGGAACAGACACAAACCGCTCGTCGCAAGGAAATGAAAAATAACCTGAAGCATAAAAAACAATCCGCAAAAAAGGCTGCCGTTTCTGACAGCCTTTTTCATATATAAATATATAAAAAAGATTGAAAAACGAAAGGGTGGAAACATGGAACCGATTATTCTGGCATCTTCTTCTCCAAGAAGACAGGAAATACTGAAAATGCTGAACATTCCGTTCAGAGTCATAATGCCCAACATCGACGAGACAATCACGGCAGGACTTGAAACAGACGAGATTCCGGAATTTCTTGCGCGTGAGAAAGTGATAGAAGTTGTCCGTTCGCTTCCGTCAGAACAGGAAATTCCCTGGATTTTAGGAGCGGACACAATAATCCAAAAAGACGGAAAAATTTACGGAAAGCCTGAAAGCCAGGAGACCGCAGAAGAATATCTGAAAGCGTTCCAAGGCTCGGCGCATACAGCGGTCACTTCGCTTGTGCTTTACAACGGGCGGCAGAAAATCACTACATCGAAAACAGCGAAGACAAAAGTGACTTTCGCTCCTATGAGCGAGGAAGAAATCCAGTGGTATCTTGAGACAGGCGAATGGCACGGAGCGGCAGGCGGCTACAGAATCCAGAGCCTTGCGTCCTGCTTCATCGAAAAAATCGAAGGCTCCCAGAGCTGTGTCCAAGGCTTGCCTATCAGGGAGCTTTTCGATATATTAAACGAACAAGGCTATTCCATTCTGGAATAGTTCAGACAAGCATCATGGATGCTTGAATCTTCCGTGCCTTTTGGCATCGAGAATAAGAGTACGGGGCAGAAAAATCATCCGCAAAGGAATGTTTTTTAAATTCTGCCAGTGAAGGAGAAACTCATGGCTGTAGTTACCATGAAAAACCTGCTTGAGTCCGGAGTCCATTTCGGTCATCAGGTAAAACGCTGGGATCCGCGTATGAAGAAATACATCTTCGCAGAACGAAACGGAATCCACATCATCGACTTGCAGAAAACAATCGCTGCAATCAAAGAAAGCTATGAGGCGGTAAGAAAAATCACCGCTTCAGGAAAATCAGTCCTTTTTGTAGGAACAAAAAAGCAGGCGCAGCAGGCTATCCAGAAAGAAGCGGAACGCTGCGGAATGTTCTATGTGAACAACCGCTGGCTTGGCGGAATGCTCACAAACTTCTCTACAATCAAAAAATCACTTCAAAGACTAAAAAAAATCGAAAAGATGGAAGTCGACGGAACTTTCGAAAGCCTTACAAAAAAAGAAGTCGCGGCTTTGCAGAAAGAGAAGTCAAAGCTTGAGAAAAATCTCGGCGGAATCAAAGAGATGAAAGATCTTCCGGGAGCGGTTTTCATCATCGACACACATAAAGAGCAGATTGCTGTCGCGGAAGCCAAGAGAATGGGAATTCCTATCATCGCTGTTGTGGACACAAACTGCAATCCTGACAACATCGACTACCCTATTCCTGGAAACGACGACGCGATCCGCGCTATCTCGCTGTTCACTTCAATCATCGCGAATGCGGTCATTGAATCGGACAACGAGAACGGTCTCAAGATTCTTGAAAGCCTTGACGGCGAGGAAGAAGTCATCACTGACGCGGCGACAAAAGACGAGGATGAGGAAATCGTCGACTATTCAAACTATCAGCCGACTGAAGCAAAAGAAGAAGATGTCGAGGCTGATGAGAAAGAAAGCCTCGTGGACGAAGACAAAATCTACGGCGACAAATAATTTTAAGAGGGAATAAAAATGGCATTTACTGCTAACGATGTGAAAAATCTGCGCGATGCGACAGGAGCAGGACTTCTGGACTGCAAAAAAGCGCTGACTGACACAAACGGCGACATCGCCGCGGCTGAAAAGCTCCTTAAGGAAAAAGGTCTTGCCTCTATGGCGAACAGAACTGACCGCGCGGCAGGCGAAGGCCGGATTGTAATCAGACAGGACGGAAACGCTTACGCAATCGTCGAGGTTGTCTGCGAGACCGACTTTGTGGCGAACAACTCCGAATTCGTCGAGACAGCAGAAAAAGTCTGCGAAGCGACTCTCGCGAAGAAAACATCAGGGATAATCGACGAGCACAAGGCTCTCATCGAGCAGCTTCTGGTTAAATTCCGCGAGAACATTTCTGTAAAACGCGCGGAATATATCGAAGTTCCGGCAGGCTGCGCCGCGTCGACTTATGTTCATCACGACCACAAAATCGGCTCGATTGTAGTGATAAAAGGTTCTGATGACGAAAAGGTCGCTGAGTTTGCCCATGTGTGCTGCCTTCACCTTGCCTCGAACAAGCCTGAATATGTGACACAGAGCGAAGTCCCTGAGTCTTACATCAAGGATCAGACTGACATTTTCAAGGCTCAGATGGCGGAAGATCCTGGCATGGCTAAAAAGCCTGAGAATGTGAAGGAAGGAATTCTTAAAGGAAAAATCAAGAAAGCATTGTCTTCTATCTGCTTTATGGACCAGAATTACCTTGACGACGAGAAAATCACCGTCTCACAGGCAATCGCGAACAAGGCGAAAGAAGTCGGCGCTGACCTTTCTTTTGAGAAAGTGATTCTTTATGTTCTCGGAAAATAACTGAACTGAAAGCCACGGCGAGAACTTTGCCGCGGCTTGTTTTATTTTTGAATTTTGGAGAAAGAACATGGCAGAGACAAACGAAGCAAGAATGGAAAAAACTGTCAGCGCGCTGAAAGACTCGTTCAGCGGAATCAGGACAGGAAGAGCGTCCGCGGCGATTTTTGACAAAGTAAGAGTCGACTACTATGGGACAAAAACACCTTTGAACCAGGTCGGAAACATTTCAATTCCTGAGGCAAGGTCTGTCATAATCCAGCCGTTTGACAAATCATTGATTGTAGAAATTGAAAAAGCGATTCTTGCAAGCGACCTGGGGCTTAATCCTTCAAACGACGGAAAAGTCATCAGAATTTCAATTCCGCCGCTCACTGCCGAAAGACGGAAAGAGCTTGTGAAGCAGGCAAAAACAATCGCGGAGTCGTCAAGGACTTCCATCAGGAATATCAGGCGGGACGGAAACGACGAGCTTAAAAAACAGCAGAAATCAGGCGAGCTTACTGAAGACGGACTGAAAACCGAGGAAGACAAGCTTCAGAAGCTTACAGACAAGTTCATCGCTGAAATCAACAAGATTTACGAGACCAAAGAAAAAGAAATTCTTGAAGGCTGACAAATCAGATGTCTATAAACAATGACGCGTTGCCTGTCCATGTCGGAATAATCATGGACGGCAACGGCCGCTGGGCAAAAAAACGGAATCTTCCCAGGACAAACGGGCACAAGGAAGGTCTTGCAGCCGCAAAAAACATAATCCGCGCGGCGGCGGATTTAGGCATAAGATATGTGACTTTGTACACATTTTCAACAGAAAACTGGAAAAGAACCCGGGAAGAAGTCGGCTACCTTATGCATCTGATAAAGGCTCATCTCAGAGCGGAATTTGAATTTTACAGACAGAACGGAATCAGGATTCAGCATATCGGAAATCTGGAATCTCTTCCCCAAGATGTGAAAAAAGAGATAATCCAGGCGAAAAAAGACACAGAGCATTTCACAGGAACTACAGTTGTCCTTGCGATAAATTACGGCGGAAAAGACGAGATTGTCCGCGGCGTGAAAAAACTGGTTTCTGAAAAACCAGAGACGGAGATAACAGAAGAGGCACTCGCTTCTTCTTTTGACATACCAGATTTGCCGGCAGTCGATCTGCTTATAAGAACAGGAGGAGAAATGCGCCTCAGCAATTTTCTTCTGTGGCACTCAGCCTATGCGGAGCTTCTGTTCACTGACACATTATGGCCGGATTACGGAGCTGAGGAATTTTACAGCGGCATTGAAATCTTCCAGAAAAGGACAAGAAGATTCGGCGCTGTTCTGGAAGAGAAACAAAAATAAAACTCAAAGAGCGTCAAGAGAAAGTTATGAACAAATTAGCACAGAGGTTATTGATATTTTTCATAGGAGTGCCGGCAGTAATCGGAATTGTCCTTGTACAGTTCATGCATCATCTTCCGCTCAATATTGTGATAATAGCGGCGTCAGTCATAGCCTGCATTGAAATGCACTGTATGTGCGCCTTGAAAACTCCTCTCCTTCCGAAATGGCTTCTGATTCCTCTTTCTGCTCTCATGCCGATTTCAGCATATCTTTTCATGATTTTCAGCATAAACCTTGACTATATAATCTGGATCTTCGCATTGTGCGCCGTGATTCTTATGGCGGCGGAATGTTTTTTCCGGAAAACTTTCGAGGATTCTATCCCAAGGCTTTCGGTTTCTGTTTTCATTGTGTTTTACAGCGGCTATCTTTTCACATTCATACAGAGAATCGGACACTTCAGGAATTCGACTTTTTTTCTTTCGCTGTTTTTCTTCATCGTTTTCATCCACGATTCTCTGGCGTGGCTTTTCGGAGTTCTTTTCGGAAAAAACAACAGAGGAATCTTCCCTGCAAGCCCGAACAAAAGCGTCGCGGGCTTCGCAGGAGGAATTCTAGGCGCGGTAGCGTCCTGTATCCTTGCGAAATTAATCTGGCCTGAAATCCTTGAAGGAAATTTCATAAAGCCTGTTGTCCTTGGAATTTTATGCGCGCTGGGGGCAATCACAGGCGACCTGACAGAATCTGTTTTCAAAAGGTCGGCAGGAGTAAAAGACAGCGGAAAAGTCATTCTCGGGCGGGGAGGAATGCTTGATTCAGTGGACTCGCTTCTTTTCGCGGCGCCGATTTTTTATATAGCAGTATTCTTTCTTTTCAGTCCCGGTTTTGCCGGATAACAAAGGAATCAAGATGAAAACAGCCTTGGACAGTGTCATTTTTTAGGAGAATGTTTCTATGAAAAAAGTCCTGGTTCTAGGAGCGACAGGCTCAATCGGAACAAACACCCTGAACATAATCCGTAACGAGCCGGAAAAATTTCAGGTCGCAGGAATTTCCGCGAACACAAACAGGGAAAGCCTTGAATTCCTTGAAAACGAATTCAAATGCAAGTCCACACTTTCAAGCGAAGACGGAACTGAAGGAATCGGGAAACTTATCGACGAAACAGAACCTGACATCGTTGTGAACGGAATCGCAGGAGCGGCAGGCCTTCTACCTTCAAAAATCGTCCTTGAAAAAGGAATAGACCTTGCGCTCGCGAACAAAGAGACAGTCGTGATGGCGTGGCATCTTATCGATTCGCTTTCAGAAAAGACAGGCGCGAAGATAATTCCTGTAGACTCAGAACATTCTGCGGTTTTCACACTTGTGAACCGGATAAAAAAAGAGAACATTTCAAAGATTGTGCTCACGGCAAGCGGCGGTCCTTTCAGGACATACACAAGGGAACAGCTTGAGAATGCGGCTTTAAAAGACGCCCTGAACCATCCGACATGGAAAATGGGAAAGAAAATCACGGTCGATTCAGCGACCCTTGCGAACAAAGGGCTTGAAGTGATTGAAGCGGTCCGCCTTTTCGGTTTTGACGCGCAGGATGTCCAGGTTGTAGTCCATCCGCAGAGCCTTGTCCATTCGCTTGTGAGGACAAAAGACGGAATGCTTTACGCGCAGATTTCTGATCCTGACATGAAGCATCCTATTCTCTCGGCGCTGAACTGGCCTGAAACAGAAAAAACTCATCTTGATGACTTTGACCTTTTTGACTCGACCATGACATTCTTCCGCCCGCGGATGAAAGATTTTCCTATGCTGGAATACGGGTTCGAGGCGGCGAAAAACTCAAAATCCTACACAATCGCGTACAACGCGGCGAACGAAATAGCAGTCCAGGCGTTCATCGACGGAAAAATCGGATTCACCGCGATTTCAAGGATTGTCAGGACTGTCCTGGACAAAGACTGGTCTTTCATTCCTCATAGTTTTGATGATGTCTTTGAAGCGGACGAAAAAGCAAGAAAGCTTGCGGCGGAAATAATAAAATGAAAATCGTATACGGATTGGTGTGCCTGATAGTTCTTATCATCTTCCACGAATTCGGTCATTTTATTGCGGCCAAGATTTTCGGCGTGAAAGTCGAGGCTTTTTCCGTCGGATTCGGGCCTATACTTCTTCACAGGAAAATCCGCGGAACTGACTACAGGCTTTCTCTTCTTCCGCTCGGCGGCTACTGCGCGATGAAAGGCGAAAAAGAGTTTTCCGATTCCCTTAAAGCGAACCTTGACCACATAGAAGCGGAGCCGGATTCCCTTTACGGAGCGCATCCTTTAAAGCGGATTGTCATCGCGGCGGCAGGTCCTTTCGCGAATTTCCTGTTCGCTTTTATCGCGTTCTTCATAATCGCGCTTTCGGGCTACTCATATTACTCGTACTCTTCAAAAATCATACTCGCAGATGAGATTTATCCTGAAATCCACAGCGCGGCAAGGGACGCAGGGCTTCTTACTGGCGACATAATCACAGGAATAAACGGAAAAGAAATCCTCACTTTCTCTGACATTCTTTCAGAAGTGAGCGCAAGGCCGGACGAGAACCTTGAGATAAGAGTTTCAAGAAACGGCGAGGAGATGGCTTTCACAGTCCGCACGGAACTGGACAAAAGTTCAGGAGCAGGAAAAATCGGCGTTTCTGCGGACACAGAAACGCTCAGGAAATTCGAGGAGAAAAGCAGGCCTTTTTTTCCTGCCCTGAAAAAAGGGATTTCCGACGCGGCGGAAGCGTTTTTTCTTACGGTGAAAGGCGTTTTCACTCTCTTTAAAGGCGCAAATCTCTCGGATTCTGTCTCAGGGCCTGCAAGAGTCATCGATATGCTCGGCGGAGTTGTAAAAGAAAGCTTTTCAGACAGCTTCAGGTCGGGCGCGGTGAATGTGCTGAATTTCATGGCGTACATAAGCGTTTCGCTCTGCTTCATGAATCTTCTTCCTGTTCCTGTCCTTGACGGCGGACTTATCCTCTTTGCGTTCATCGAGCTTGTCTCAAGAAGAAAGCTTCCGCCCAAAGTCCTGTATTATATACAGTTCGCAGGAATCGCGTTCATTCTTCTTGTGTTCATGGTCGGCTTTACAGGCGACATAAAATATTTTACAGGCAGGCTCAAAGGAAACTGAAAAGGAAAGTTTTCCTTGAATCCTGCGGAAAACCAGCTAACAAAAACCAATCCAATGGGAGAAAAAAAATGAGAAACATAAAGGAAATACTTTCTTCTTTCCTGTTGCTGTCCGCTCCGTTCTGTTTAAGAGCGCAGTCTCAGAACTCGACGCAAGGACATCAGGATTCCGTGCAGGTGATTGTTCCATGCGGCGATGAAAACGACATCTACAAGACTTTCTTCTCCGCCGGAAAAGACGGATTTCTCATAAACTGGAGTCCAGACAATATCGGGGAGCATTACCAGGTTTCTGACCTCGAGATAAAAATGGCCGCCGTTTCTCCTGACGGAAATGAAATCGCTGTCTACGAAACTGACGGAGGCGCGGTGAACAGGCTTTCCGTCTGGAACTGGAACACTCTGCAAAGGAAATTCTCGCGCCGCTTTGTTGACACGATAACTTCGCTCAGCTATTCGGCGAACGGAACATATCTTATATGCGGAACTGCTTCTGTGGACGGTGCGGTATTCATAAGGGCGCAGACAGGAGCTGTTGTCGACAAGATTTCAGACAACACAGGAATCGTATCTTTCATCGCGACAAGCAAAAGCGAAAAGACCCTGGCGGCTTACTCCCCTGCCGGAAACCTTTCCTACTACAGCCTCACAAGCGGAAAAATGAAGCAGAGATTTTCTGTCATTCAGGGGCTTGAGCAGCCGAATATGTTCGCGGACAATATGTTCCTTGCAGGCGTTAAAGACAACAGAATATACATCTATCAGGCGACGACCGGAAAAAACATCGCGACAGTGAACGCGCAGAATCCGATTCTTCTTGTTTCAAAAAGCGACACGAACCTTTATTACCTCACAAACGACTCAAGAGGAACTTATGTCCTGAACATGCTTGAGAATATCGGAAACCAGAATGTCTCTACTCCAAGAATCATAAAGACATTCGTGAACGGGCCGAGAGGAAGCGGCGCGATAATTTCAGGCGCGAAATCAGGAAAAGACATTCTTCTGGGCTCAAAATCAGGCCAGCTTTACAGGACTGACAGCGAAGTCCTCACAGAAAACCAGAGGCTTTCTTCAATGACACAGAATATGTTCGAGCAGATTTACGATATGTCGCCTGTGGAAGAGGATTTTTATTTCATCACAAGAAAACAGATTTACCGCTCAAGTTACGACACAGGATATGTCACTCCGATAGGAGAAAACAGAGGCGGACACAACAGAATTCTTACATACGGAAACCAGATAATCCTCTGGACAAAAGAATCGCGCGAGCCTGTCCAGATTGTCTCAGGCGGAAATCAGGACGGAATCAAAATAGAAACGCTCTTCACTCCGAAAAGCAATCTCCAGTCAGTCCGCATTTTTGGAGACACAATTGTCGAGATGGAAAACAATTCTTTAGTGAACACTTTTGACCTGAACACAAAGACTTTCAGGCAGGTCTACACAGGCTCAGGCCTTCAGGACGCTGTGATCGCAAGCGACGGAAAGCTTTATGTCGCAAAATCGTACGCCACAAATCCAAAAGCCTCGCTTCTCTGCGTGGACATGGCGACAGGAGAAACTGTTCCCACCAATCTAGGCGGAAATGTAAGCTTCGCGCTTGAAATATACAGGAACGACATCTACGGAATCGGTGTCCAGTCAAGCGAAAACTCAAGAAGCACAGTTGTCTTCAGGTACAATCCTCAGTCAAAGACAACCCAAGGAATTCTAAGGCTTAAGGATGAAGACCCTGACGCGTTTTCTTACATCCACTACCCGGTTCTTTACACAAACATAGGAAAGGATTCAGTGAGGGCGCAAAGCCTGAACGGAGGAAAATCTTTCACCTTAAGAAGAACCGCCTCGCTTCCGCTCAAAGTCTGCCAGAACTCTTCAAAAGTCGTCGTCCTGAACCGCGACGGATGCATTTCATGGTACGAGCCGAACTCAACACAGGTTCTTGCCGACTGGTATCTGACGACAGACGGACAGTGGTTTGAATACTAGGCTTCAGATTCCGCGAATCGCTTCGTTGTACACTTTCCTGTATTCCGCCGCGCTTTTTTCCCAGCTGAAATCCTGGCTCATCGCGTTTTCCACAAGCTTTTTGAAATGCCCGGGGCGTTCCCTGTATGTCTCAACCGCCCATTTCAATGTCCCGAAAATCGCGTCGGGCGTAAGGTCGTTGAACACAAATCCTGTCCCCTCGGCATTTCTCTGGTCGTAATTTTTAACAGTGTCGTGAAGCCCGCCTGTGTTCCGCACAACAGGCAAAGTTCCGTAAAGCATCGAGTAAATCTGGTTCAGCCCGCACGGCTCGTACCTTGAAGGCATAAGAAAAAGGTCGCTTCCGGCTTCGATAAGATGGCTGAGAGAATCGTTGTAACCGATGAACGCCTTGAAATTCGGAAGCTTTTCAGAAAGAATCCTGATTTCTTTTTCGCACCACTTCTCTCCGCTTCCAAGGACAACAAACTGGACATCAAGCTCAGTGCATATTCTCCAGAGCGAGCCGTACATCGGAGCGAAAACCTCGTCGATTCCTTTCTGGGAAGCAAGGCGCGTTATCATCGAGACCAGAGGAACATCGGGATTTTCAGGAAGATTGAAATACTTCTGAAGCTCTTTCTTGCATTTTTTCTTTCCTGAAAGCGAAGAGGCGGAGAACCTGAAAGGAATTTTCATGTCAGACGAAGGATTCCAGACAGAAGTGTCGATTCCGTTCACAATTCCTGAAATATCGTCTTTTCTTACGCGGTAAAGTCCTGAAAGCCCGAATCCTTGCCCGTCAGTCTGGATTTCTTTCGCGTAGTTTGGAGAAACTGTGGTTATCTTGTCAGCGCAGCTTATTCCGGCCTTCAGGAAATTTATGCCTGCGCCATCGTCGATTCCTGAATTCTCCCGGAACTTGCCAGGAATTCCTGTGCATTTGAAGAGCTCGCCTGAAAACTTTCCCTGGTAGCCTGCGTTGTGGATTGTAATCACGGATTTTGTTTTTCTGAACAAAGGATTTTCCCGAAAGCGGAACTTTAAAAGAGGCGCGGCTAAAGAAGATGACCAGTCGTGAAAGTGAATTATATCAGGCGAAAAACCGATTTTTCCGCAGAGCGGGAAAAGGCTTGCCGCGAAAAACGAAAACCTCTGGCAGTTGTCCTGATATTCTGAGTCTGCGGAAGGACCGTAAAATCCGTCGCGTCCGAAAAAAGGCTCGTAGTCAAGAAAATAAATTTCAGCCTTGTCGCCTATTTTTGTCTTGTAAAAATCAGCCTCCGCATTGCAGAACCCGGCTTCAACAGCAAGATTTTTTACGCAGAGCGAAAGTTTTTCACGCGCAATGCTGTAGTAGCGCGGAACCAGGACTTTCACTTCATCTCCCGAAGAGGAAAGTGTTTTTGAAAGCGACGAGACCGCATCCGCAAGTCCGCCGGTCTTGGCGAAAGGAAAAGCCTCTGCGCTCAGCATAAAAATTTTCATATCTCGTGAACCGCCTTGTAAAATGATTCTTTTGAATTCAGGATTGTCTTTTCTGAAACACAGTAAGAAATCCTGAACCAGCCTTTGCCTCCGAAACCGCTTCCCGGAGCGCAAAGAATATTGAACTTTTTAAGATGGTTTACAAAAGCCATGTCGTCGCCATTCCATCTGTCAGGAACTTTCACCCAAAGATAGAACGCCCCTTCTGGCTCAGCGTATTTCAGTCCTGCGTAATCCATGACAGACTTGATCTCACGGCAGCGTTTTTCATAAAGAGAATAGTCGCATTTTGCCTTCCAGGACTTTGCGATGACTTTCTGGAAAAACGCGGGCGCGTTCACAAATCCCAGAATCCTTGTGGAAAGATTCAAGGCGGAAACAAGATTGTTTCCGTCCTCGCAGGAAGGATTCACAGCGATGTAGCCGATTCTTTCGCCGGGAAGGCTTAAGTTTTTCGCGAAGCTTGTCGCTACGATTGAATTTTTGTATTTCGGAAAAACAGACGCGACTTTTTTTCCGCCGTAGCTTATCGCCCTGTAAGGCTCGTCGCAGATTATGTAAGGAAGGCGTCCTGTTTTTCCTGTGTTTTCTTTTAGGCAGGATGCAAGTGAAGAAATGTTTTCGTCGCTGTAGATTTTTCCAGAAGGATTGTTCGGCGAGTTTATAAGAACCGCGGCTGTCTTTTCGTTCAGCGCGCCTTTTATCGCTTCAATGTCTAGCGAAAAATCATCCCTGGTTCTGACCAGCCTTATTTCTCCGCCGTGGTTTTTTATGTAATTTCCGTATTCAGCGAAATAAGGGGAAGGAACAATAACCTCGTCCCCCGAATTCAGAAGGGACCTGAAGATGCAGTTCAAGGCTCCGGCCGCTCCGCAGCTCATCACGATATTTTCCCAGGAGACATCTGTTTCCTGCTCAAGGCTTGTTTTTTCAGCCATCGCCTCTCGTGTTTCCCTGTAGCCGGAATTCGGCATATATCCGTGCGACATCGGAGTCCTGTCAAGAGAAACTTCCTTTATCGCCTCGAAAACTTCTTCAGGCGGCTCAAGGTCAGGGTTTCCGATTGAAAAATCAAACACATTTTCATCTCCGTATTTCTGCTTCAGAAGAGAGCCTTCCTCAAACATTTTTCTTATCACGCCGGACGAAGGGCTTTCAAGCATCTCTTTTATCTTTCCCGAAATCATTTTTTCCTCTTTTTGCTCATCATTTTCTCCTGCCATGGCTTTCAATAAAAGCGGACAAAGACGGATAAAGGCGGTTCAGCAAGCGCGGTTCTGCCTTGAAAAAAATTATAGCACAGTTCAAAAAAATCCGCGACAAGACTGATTGAATTGAGACAAAATTACATATATACTTTGGAACGATATGAAAAAGATATTGTTTTTTGCATTCATGCTTTCATCCGCCGCAGTCTTTTCGCTTCCTTTCAGCTCAAAACTTAAAGACGGGGAAAAAACAGTCCTTGAAAAAGGCGGAGTCCTTATCAGAAACATCGATTATCCTAAGAATATGTGCCTTGAAGGACAGAACGACGGAATCAAAAAGCTTTACGAGACAATAAACGAGACAAAGCCGAACTATCTTGCGGAAGTTATCCAGATAAAGCCGTACGAAGGAAACGAGGACCTGCCTGAAAAAATCCGTAACGCGCTTGAAAATATCCAGGAATACGCAGGAATTCCTTACTGGTCGGAACGGCACAAGCGTTACTGGGACTTGTATTCCTCCGCGGAAGTCCTGAGCCGGAAAGAAGTTTCGGACGAGCGGACGGAAATCGAGGCGGAGCTTTTTATGGAGCCGTTCGGGGAAATCTACTGCCCTATCTCAATCGAACAGAACGACGAATATCTTCTGTATATCCAGACAAATTCAAACAACCTTAAATTTGAAGGAATAACCTGCGTAAAGCCGCGCAACATGAAAAGCGCGATTCTTCTTTTCCGCGACGGGGAAAACTGGATTCTGTACGGAGCAGGCGGCGTAAGAGCCCCGAGAGTCCCTTTCCTGACATCAAGAATCGAGACATCGTTCATAAACAGGATAAAGACTTTCTGCAATTTCATTTTCACAAGGCTGGATGAAAGCCGCGATGCTATGATTTCTGACACAGATTCATGACAAGGATCTGCGCCGCGTCTTGCGGACAGGAGAAGTTCTCAGGATTTTTTATGAAAAAGATTTTTCCGGCTCTTATCTGTTTTTTCTCTTTAATCAGCTGTTTTTCACAGGAAGCATTGAAATCCGTGGAGGAAGAATATTACGATTTTTTATCGCTTCAAGGTCTGACGGAGCGTCCGACGCTTGGCTACAGAACATTGTCTGATTCCGTCTGGACACTTGATGAAAACACAGAGCATCCTTGGCAAGGCAATAATCTTGGAACAACATTTACGCTTTGGCAAAAACAAGAGCAAAGCCAAAACTGGTTCCTGAAAGGCTTGAATCAAAACATAAAACTACGCATTTACGGACCTGAATGGTACAACAGCTGCAACACAGCAGCTCCTTACGGACAGAACGACGGAGCGCTTTGGCAAGGAAAAGGCTACAACACAAGTTTAAGCGCCGGAGCAAGGCTTGAGACGTTCGGATTTGAGCTGACGGTAAAACCGCAAGTTACGTTTAGCCAGAACTTGGAGTTTGAGACAATGCCATCTTCTTATGATTCTGAATACGGATATTTTTGGGGATATGAAAAAAACAAAGGAATTGATGCGCCTCAAAGATTCGGAGATAAGGCGTTCTGGACATTTGACTGGGGAGACACAGAGGCAAGATGGACTTGGCGCAATTTTACTTTAGGTTTCGGAACACAATCTATTTGGCTTGGACCTGCGACACTGAATCCTGTTTTGCATTCAAACAATGCTGCGACTTATCCGAAATTCGACTTGGGAATAAGGAAATCAGAACTTGCAATTCCAAATACAGAGTTTTCTTTGGGAACAATCGAAGGAAGAGTATGGGTCGGTTATCTTTCAGAGTCAGACTACTTCGACAGCGATGAAACAAACAATCATAATCAAATTTCGGGCTTTGCAGTTTCATACAATCCGCCATTTATTAAAGGCTTTGCAATCGGAATAAACAAGATATGCCTTACGAAATGGGGAGATAATTTCTGGAAATACTTGAATCCGTTTTACAATGACAACACAGATGAAGACCAGAAAATGTCATTCACAATGGATTGGACAAGCGAGCAAGGCGGCTTGGAATTTTATACAGAAATAGCTATAGACGATAAGCCTAATTACACAAATTCCATTGATTCTTATATAACTCACTTTTGGCACGCGATGGCATGGACTTTCGGAGCAAAAAAAACAGTCAATTTCAACAGCAATTTCAAAGGAATCTTTACATTTGAATGGAACAATACTGAGATGTCTCAAGACTTTCAGGTAAACTGGCCTTACTCATTCGGATTCCATCATCAGATTACACAAGGATTCACAAACAGAGGACAATACATTGGTTCTGGAATCGGATACGGCGGAAACAATCAGTATTTAGGTTTTAAATTGTATTACCCTAAAGGATATTCAGAAATCTTCATATTGAGAAACAATCCTGACAATAACTATCTTTTCAAAGAATCTATATATGATGTTTCCACTGGCGAAGACGGAGAGTTTCATAAAAGAACTTGGAATTACTTTAAAGCAAATTTTGTGGTTTCCATATCTTCGGCTTATTACATAACTCCAGATTTCATTGTTTCAGGGGAATTTGCATACGACAGGATTGTCAATCCGCTGTATAATTACGGAAACATTTACGACGTTTGGAATAATTTTCACATTATGCTGAAATTAAAATACAATCTTTAGAGGATTTTATGAACATCGCGCTTATTATTGCCGGCGGAACAGGCTCAAGAATGGGACAAGACATTCCCAAACAATTTATAAATGTCTACGACAAACCTGTTATTATCTACACACTTGAAAATTTTCAGAAGCACCCAATGATTGACGAAATTTATGTTGTATGCATAGACGGATGGCATGACATTTTACGGGCTTACTCAAAGCAGTTCAATATTTCAAAACTGAAAGATATTTTTTCCGGCGGAAAATCCGCTCAGGAATCCATAAAAAATGGAATTTTTAATTTAAAAGAAAAGGCAAAAGATGAAGATGTGATAATCATACATGACGGTGTAAGACCACTGGTTGATGACTCTGTGCTTTCTGATGTCATAATAAAATGCAAAGAATACGGAAACGCGGTGACATCATTGCCATATAATGAGCAGATTTTCAAAATCTATGACGAAAAATCAACGAAAGAATATATTCCAAGAGAAACATTGCGCCGTGTCTCTACTCCTCAGGCATACAAATACTCAAAACTTTTATGGGGCTACGAAAAAGCATTTTCTGAAAATATAGGAATCGGGCCGAATTCTTATACAAACACAATGATGGTTGATTTAGGAGAAACTTTGTATTTTGCTTCAGGTTCTGACAAAAACATAAAGCTTACCACAAAAGACAACCTTGAAATGTTCAAAGCGTTTTTGAAAATGGATAAAGATTCATGGATGAAATAGAAAATTTATTTGAAAAATTATATCTTGAAGATATAGAATCAGTCTTGACAATAGAAAGCGACTTTTCAAGGCTCAAGAATAAATCAATACTCATAACAGGTGCAACTGGACTTATAGGAACAATTCTAGTTGATATGCTTTTATTTCTCGACAAAAAATACAATTTAAATCTTTCTCTCATTTTGATTTCAAGAAACAGCTCAAGAAAATACCCGAAATGCGTAAAAGTACTTAACCATGACATAAATTTTCCTATAAAGACTGACAGGACATTTGATTTTATTATCCACGCGGCTTCAAACACTCATCCTAAACAATATGCGGCGTTTCCAGTTTCAACAATCACCACAAATATCATAGGAACTTACAATCTTCTTGAAATGTGCAAAAAAAATCCGCAGACAAGATTCATATTTTTATCAAGTGTAGAAATTTACGGTGAAAACCTTTCAAAAGACAAACATCCTTTCAAAGAAACGGAAATGGGCTATCTTGACTGCAACACATTGCGCGCAGGTTACTGCGAATCAAAAAGAGTTTCAGAAAGTCTGTGCCAGGCGTATAAAGAGCAGTATGGCATTGAAGTCCTTGTTCCCAGATTATGCAGAGTTTATGGACCGACCTTAAAAAAAGATGATTCAAAAGTATTGTCTCAGTTCCTGAAAAATGCGCTGGAAAATCAAAACATAGTTCTGAAAAGCGACGGAAATCAGTTTTATTCATATATTTATTCAAGCGATGCTGCAACTGCGATAATAAAAATAATGCTTGATGGAAAAAACGGAGAATCATATAACATTGCTGACTCTAAATCGGATATAAAATTAAAAGATTTGGCTGATTTGGTCAGTTCAAAAGTCGGAAAATCTGTGATATTCAAGATTCCAGAAACATCGGAATCAAAAGGATATTCAAAGTCAACCGTTGCCTTGCTTGATTCAAAAAAAATAAACGCTTTAGGATGGAATCCAAAGTATACAATCGAAGAAGGAATTGAAAGAACACTTATTATGTTAAAATCTAAAAAGAGGAAAATATGAATTACAAACTGATAGACATGGAAATTCACGGAGACAAAAGAGGAAAACTTATTTCACTTGAAGCCTTTAAAAATGTTCCATTTGAGATAAAACGGATTTACTATATGTATGACACACTTCCCAATGAATCCCGTGGATTTCATGCCCACAAAGAACTGGAGCAAATCATAATTGCGATGGACGGCTGCTGCACTTTTATTCTTGATGACGGAAAAAAAAGAGAAAAAGTCGTCTTAAATCGTCCTGATGTCGGGTTGTATATTGGAAAAAATATGTGGCGGGAAATGCACGACTTTTCTTACGGCTGCAAACTGGTCGTGATTGCTTCTGAATATTACGATGAAAAAGAATATATCAGAAATTATGAAGATTTTTTGACTTCACTAAAAAAATAAAATTTGCAATAAAAAAAACTTGCTAAAGTTTTAATCGAAAAAACAAACGAGGCAATACAATGAAAGTTCCATTTTTAAGTCTTAAAGAAGTAACAGATTTACATTCTCAAGAAATAAACGAAGCGGTAACCAGAGTTGTGAATTCCGGCTGGTATCTGCAAGGCTCAGAAAATGAAAAATTTGAAAAAGATTTTGCGTCTTTCATAGGAACCAAATATTGTGTCGGCGTGGCGAACGGACTTGACGCGCTTATCTGGATTTTAAGAGCCTACATAGAACTTGGAAGATTCAAAAAAGGAGACGAAATTATTGTTCCTGCGAACACTTTCATTGCGACAATTCTTGCAATAAGCGAAAACGGACTTGTTCCTGTGCTTGTCGAGCCAAAACTTGAAACTCTGGAAATTGACGATGATTTGGTCGAATCAAAAATCACTTCAAAGACAAAAGGAATTATGCTTGTTCATCTCTACGGACGTTGTGCCTGCACAAAGAAAATCGCTGACATTTGCAAAAAATATAATCTTGAACTTTTTGAAGACAATGCTCAGTCTCACGGCTGTCAGTTTGAAGGAAAAAGAACTGGCAGTTTAGGAAAGGCCGCCGCGCACAGTTTTTATCCTGGAAAAAATCTTGGGGCTTTAGGAGATGCGGGAGCGGTAACAACTGACGACAAAGAACTTGCAGACTGCATAAGAAGCCTTGCAAACTACGGCTCAAGCAAAAAATATGTATTTGATTATACCGGTCGGAACAGCCGACTTGACGAAATTCAGGCCGCGGTCCTTGATGTAAAGCTAAAATATCTTGAACAGGACAATGAAAGACGAAAACAAGTCGCGGAAATGTATATAAAAGGCATAAAAAATCCAAAAATTATGTTTCCAAAAACTATGGAAAAAATGAGCAATGCCTATCATCTTTTTCCTGTGCTGGTAAAAGACCGAGATGCACTTCAAGAATATCTTGAGAAAAAAGGAATTGGAACAGTAATTCATTACCCTATTCCGCCTCACAAACAAAAATGCTATTCTGAATGGAAAGGTCTGTCATTTCCTATAACGGAACAGATTGCAGCCGAAGAATTAAGTCTGCCTATTGGACCTGCAATAACAGATGAGCAAGTCCAGTATGTTATAGACGCAATAAATGAATGGTAAAACTAGGATAACAATTTGAGCAACAATACACGAATCGCGAAAAATACAATCTTCTTATATTTTAGAATGTTCCTCTTGATGTTTATCGGGCTTTATTCATCAAGAGTAACATTGCAGGTTTTAGGCGCTGATGACTTTGGAATTTATAATGTCGTCGGCGGAATTGTAGTTTTGTTTCTGTTTTTTAACAGCGCATTGACCGCCGGAGTACAACGTTATTTAAATTTCTATCTTGGAAACAATGATGTTTTTTCCTTAAAAAAAATATTTTCACAAAGTGTACGAGTTTTTCTCATCCTTTCTGGAATAATTTTTGCTCTTTCTGAAACTGTGGGAATTCTGCTTCTCGAAAAATATATGGTCATTCCGCTAGAGAGAATGAATGCGGCAAGAATCATCTACCAGCTGTCGATAATCTCAACTCTATTTATGATGATGAAAATTCCGTTCAACGCGGCGATTATTTCGTATGAGAAAATGTCATTTTTTGCTGCGACAAGTCTATTGGAAGGCTTATTAAAACTCGCAGGTGTTCTGATTTTAAAATTCATTCCGATGGACAAACTGATTCTTTACGCGATTTTCACATTGTCAGTTTCAGTCATCATGTTCTTTATTTTTGTGTTCTACTGTATGCATAATTTTGAAATCATAAATTTCAAAAGATATAACGACAAAACTTTGTTAAAAGGAATTTTATCTTTCTCTGGCTGGAATATATTAGGAAGCGCCGCAGGAGCATTATGCAATCAAGGCATAAACATTGTCATAAACAGGTTTTTCGGGGTTGCTTTAAATGCTGCGATGGGAGTCGCTAATCAAATTAACAATGCCATATACGGATTTTTAGGCAATTTTCAAACCGCTTTTAATCCTCAGATTGTTAAATCGTACGCACAGGACGACAAGGAATATCTCTTTGATTTTGTGAACAAAACATCCAAGTATTCATTTTTTCTGCTTTATTTTATCATTCTGCCTTTCTTAGTAAACCGAGAATTTGTAATGGAATTGTGGCTTCATGAAGTTCCTGAATATGCTACAACATTTGTGATTCATTTATGCATTTTTACTTTAATTGATTCTTTATCTGGACCTTTATGGATGCTTGCAGAGGCGGAAGGCAATATAAAAACATATCAGATTGTCGGAGGTCTTACAGGTTTAGCGGTTCTGCCTTTCACATATCTTGCGTTTAAATTAGGATTGCCTTCTTATTCAGGACTTGTAGTTCACAATATACAATTAGTTTGTTTTGCTGTTTGGCGGCTTTTTTATTTAAGAAAACGAGTTGAATTTCCTGTCCTTGAATATTTCAAAAAAGTTTATTTACCGCTTTTTGTGATTGTTCCAATTTCTTTCTTTTCTACGTATTATGTCCACAAAATGCTATCAGGATTAACACAGTTTTTTGTATCGTGTGTATTTTCGTGCATTATTTTATCAGTTTTATATATATTTATTGGAACAAGCAAATCAGAAAGAAAATCTATATTTGGAATCATCAGGAGAAAACTGCATAAAAATGAAAACCATTAGATACGACCCGGAAAAACAACAAGACTGGAACAATTTCTGCAACAATTCAAAAACTCCTCTTTTTATGTTCAACAGAGAATATATGGAATATCATAAAGATAGATTCAATGATTTTTCTCTGATGTTTTATAATGACAAAGATGAACTAACAGGTCTTTTCCCAGCGACTTGCAAAGACTCTGTAATAACAAGTCACGGAGGTCTGACTTATGGTGGTTTCATTATATCGAATAATGAAAAACAGCATACTGTAATAGAAATGCTGGAACTTCTAATTTCCTATTCAAAAGAGAACGGATTTACAAAAATAATCTACAAAACAATTCCTCACATTTATCATAAGCAAGGAGCAGAAGAAGACCGATATGCGCTTTTTTTGAATAACGCAAAAATATCAAAAATAGAGCCTTCAACTGTTTTAAATCTGAAAAATCCATTGAAAATGCCAAAAGGAAGAAAAGCTCAAGTTTCAAGAGCAAAACGCGAAGGCGTAGTTATTAAAGAAAGCACAGATTTTAACACATTCATAGAACTGGAAAACAATGTGCTTACAGAACATCACAATACAAAAGCTGTTCATACTGCAGAAGAATTATCGCTTTTAAAATCATTTTTTCCGGAAAACATAAAACTTTATGTCGCTTTATATGAGAACAAAATAATTGCAGGAACAGTTTTATATATTTACGAGAACGTTGTGCATACGCAGTATATGGCGGCGAACGAAAAAGCAAGAGAAATAGGTGCCTTGGATTTTACAATTTCAACTGTAATCAATATTTATAAAGAGAACAAAGAATTTTTAGATTTTGGAATCTCATCTGAAAACAACGGACGAGTATTAAACCAAGGTTTGATTTCCCAAAAAGAAGGATTTGGGGGAAGAACAAATGTCTATGAAACTTGGGAGATTGATTTATGATGAAATTTGTAAAAAAACTGCCTTTAATAAAAAAATTGTTTTCTAAATTCTCGTATTTTGAAAATAAATTACAGTCATTTGAAACTGAAAATAATCTCTTAGCGCAAGAAACTGTAAACAATAGAATCAGTATAAAAATTCTTACAAACCAAAAGATAAATGTTGTGTTTGTCTGCTACCGACCGAATGTCTGGAGTTCTTTAAGATCCGTATATGAAGAACTAAAACGAATTCCATTTTTCAATGTGTCAATAGTCGCTATTCCAGTAAAAGAAGAACGTCCTAAGTTAGGATGGTCTCATGAAAACTATATATCAGAAGGTGCGGAGGAATTTTTTAAAAACTATAATTGCATAAATGGCTATGATTATGAAAAAAAAGAATGGCTTGATTTAAGAAAACTAAAGCCAGACTATCTGTTTTTTCAGCAGCCATACAACGTCGCATTAAATCCTTTGTACAACTCAGCTTTGGTTTCAAAGTACTGCAAAATCTGTTATGTAGCCTACGCTTCCAATTTCATCGGAACTGGAATCCTAGAAGAATCAACGCCAAAAGATTTTATGCAGAATGTGTCATTATTTTTCACTCAGAATGAAATTGACAACAGATTGGTGAATTCAGTTCTTAAAAATTATAAAAACTGCTTTACAAAAACTGTCATAACCGGTTTCCCCCGTTATGACGATATAAACAAATATAAAAATTCAGAATCTCCTTTATGGAAATTTTCAAGAGAAAAAAATAAATTTCGAATAATCTGGACTCCAAGATGGTGCACAAACGAAGGAAACTGCAATTTTTTTGAATACAAAGACGCTCTTCTTGAATATGCAGACAAGAATCAGGATATTGATTTTATTTTTCGCCCTCATCCTCACGCTTTTGTAGGATTAAATGCGACTGGAGAATTGCCAGAAAAAGAAGCTAATAAATATAAGGCGGAATATGAAAAAAGAAAAAACACAACAATCGATTACCAGAAAGAATATTTTCAAACTTTTTTTTCTTCTGATTGTTTGGTGACTGATATTTCGAGCATAATTGCAGATTACTTTCTTACTGGAAAACCGATTATTTACTGCCACAAAAAAGACTGCTTCAATGAACTCTCAAGAAAACTTTCAGAAGGTTTTTACTGGGTAAAAAACAAGAAGGAACTTTTTGAAACTTTAGATAAAATAAAAAACGGAAATGATCCGCTGAAAGAAAAAAGGAAAGAACTTATAAAATCACAGTTTCAGATTTCAGATAAAACTGCAGGAATAAAAATAGCCGAAATCATAAAAAAAGACGCTTCAGGAGAACTGTAATGCCAAAAATCAGTTTTCTTGTCACTTATTACAATCAAGAACAGTATGTATCGCAAAGCCTTGACAGTATTCTTGCAATAAATTTTCCGTCAAATTGCGAATATGAAATACTTGTAGGCGATGACGGTTCTTCTGACAAAACTATAGATAAAGTAAAGAACTATATTGAAAAATATCCAGACAAAATAAAACTTTTTGTGATGCCACGAGAAAAAGATAAAAAATACAATTCAATTCTCAGAGCAAGTGCAAACCGACTGAATCTTCTTGCCAACGCAAGCGGAGATTATTTTTGTATTCTTGATGGAGATGACTGGTACTGCGATAAAAACTGGATTTTTTCCGCTTTAAATGTTATGGAAAATGACAAAAGCATTTCTGTCTGTGCTTTCAATTTTCAATTTGTGACTGACGGAATTTGCAAGGAAAACAAACTGTCACTTTCCGAAGGAAAAATTCCGGCGTGTGTATATTTGCAGAGCAAATATACACACGCCGGAGCATGCCTTCTCCGGCTGGTGTATAAAAAAGAACAAATCCCATACTTTAAACAAATAGGTTTCTTTGATGACAATAACATTGTGATTTCAAATCTAAACTACGGTGATTTATATTTTATAAATAAAACCATATATTCCTACAGACAGACAGGAATCAGTATCTGGACAAGCATTTCTGAATACGAGCAGAATGTGATAAATGCAATCGATTATGACATCAACCTGAAATACGGAAGCAAATATCCAGAAGAAATAAAAGAACGGCATTTCAACGGACTTTATTTTATATGGAAAAACAGAAGCAAAATTTATTCAGAACTCGGAAAAGAAAAGTTCGAAAAATATGTTTCGATGTCCAAAAATATAGAAAATTCATTGTTTCATAAAATAACAACTTTTGACACTTTGCCAGAACCTGAACAAAAAGAAATAAAGAACTTTTTTCATATTTCGCTGGCACAGAAAATCAAGACTTTGCTAAAGAAAATCCTAAAAAAAATCTATAGAATATTTATCAGGAGAAAATGATGAGCAAACCTTTAGTTTCAATTTGCGTTATAACTTACAATTCTTCCGAAACCGTCATAGAAACGCTTGAAAGTATTTATAATCAGACTTACAAAAACATAGAACTTATTGTTTCCGATGATTGTTCTTCTGATAATACTGTCGAAATTGTAAAAAATTGGCTGAAAGAAAAGCGAAACCGTTTTCAAAACACAGAAATTATTGCAGCAGAAAAAAACACTGGAGTTACAGGAAATGTAAACAGAGCCGTAAAAAAAGCAAAAGGAAAATATGTAAAAGATATCGCAGGCGATGATATATTGCTCAACGATTACACAGAAAAATGCGTTTCATATTTGGGAAAAAATCCAGAAATAGATGTCCTTTTTACTGACGTAAAATTTTTCTCCACTGACAATTCAAAAGTCCATGAAAATTCAATCATAGATTATAACTTCTTCAATAAAAATGCAGAAGAACAGTTTTCACAGATAATAAAAAACGGACTTCCGATTCTTCCAAGTCCAAGTTCAATCTACACAAAAAAGATTCTAGAAAAAATAGATTACTACGATGAAAATATACCTATGTGGGAAGACGGACCAATCTATTTTAAACTGGCTAAAAACAATATCAAACTCTATTTTTTAGATACAGTCGGAGTATTGAATCGCGTAAGAAAAAATTCCTTATCAAATGAAGCGCCTTACTCTCACAGGAAGTCCTCAGCACTTTATTATAAACTGTATGTTTATCCATACGATAAAAAAAATAATCCGATAAAATCGCAATTAAGAAGATTTAAATATTTTTTGCTGTATCATTCAAATGTTCCTATTATTTATAAATTTTTGAAACTCATAAGAAAAATATAAAAAGATTAATCGCAAAGGATAATATATGAATCTGATTAAAATATTTGTAAAATTTTTGATACGAAAATATAAAGCCATAATTGATAGGCGTCTCAAAAAAAATGCTATTCAAACTGTAAAAAATTCTGGCTTTTTTGATGAAAATTATTACAGGAGGACATACAACATTCCTCAGAATATAGATGCGGCGGAACATTATTTAACAAAAGGCTATTTATGCGATTACAATCCTTCACAAAATTTTGACACTTCCTATTATAGAAATTACTACAAACTGCAGACTGAAAGTTATAATATAAATCCTCTATTTCTACCCCCCCCCACATATAAACAAACAGATAATTTTCCAAAAGAATGTGTGAATATAAAAAAGGAATTTAATATAACTCCAACAGATAAAAAACGATGTGCAATCTTTTCTAGTTTTTCAAGCGATGGCATAGTTCATGATTATGTTATTTTCTACTTAAAAGGACTTTTAGAAGTTGTTGATAACATTATTTTTGTTGCAGATAATCCGCTTTTAGAAACTGAATTAAAAAAACTGGAAAACCTTGTCTGCTACTGCGAATTTGAGCGGCATAATGAATATGATTTTGGTTCATACAAACGTGGCTATGAATATGCAAAGAAAAAAGGGCTTTTAGAAAATATTGAAGATTTAATTTTTTGCAATGAGTCTTGCGTAGGGCCAATTTATCCATTTAAAGAATGTTTTGAGCAAGCAGAACCGATAAAATGTGATTTCTGGGGATTTACCGCATCAGATTTTCCTGATTACCACATTCAATCATATTTTATGGTATTCAGGAAAACGGTTATCAAATCAAATATTCTTACAACCTTTTTATCACTTGTAAAAAAGCAAACATCTGTTGAAGGAGTTATTTTTTATTACGAATCTAAATTTACACCATTTCTTGAACTTAACGGATTTCAAAGCTACGCCTTATTCAAAAATTACGGAATTAATTACGGAAGAACAAAAGAAAATTTTTCTTTCTTGCATCCTCAGAAATCATTAAGAACTTATACAATGCCTTTAATAAAGAAAAAAGCTTTGCTGTTAAATTCTGGATATGGAAATTCCCAAAAAGATATAAAAAAAATAATACGATTTATCAAAAAACTTCAGCCAAATTTAAATTTGGACTTTTAATATTGATACTAAAGATTAGATTATAAAATATTTTTAATTTTTTATAGTAAAAAGTAAAAAGTGTAAAATAAAATTGAATTTTTCATATTTTTAAATATAATTGATGACAGTTATACACAGAATAGAGATTACATTTCTAAAAAATACAATTACTTTTATAAATAAAAATTACAAACATTATGAAAATCCTAAAAAAACTTCAGACCAAAATTTATAAACTTTTCTCACTTATTAACAGAACTCGCTTCTTCAAAAATCCCACGTTAATAAAAAACGAATCCGACAACTCTGCACAAGAAAAAACACTATTTCATTTCCATTGCTTTTATCCTGAATTGATTTTAGAACTTCTTGACTTCCTAAAAAACATCACAGTTTCTTACAAACTTGTAATCACGACAGAATCTACCAAGAAGAATACAGAAATCGAAAATCTGCTTAAAGATTACTCAAATCCACACGAAATTCTTGTAACAGAAAATAAAGGTCGTGATATTTATCCTTTTGTTTATGTTTTCCAAAAATATCACGCGGAATATAAATATTTTATTCATACTCATTCTAAAAAAAGTCCGACTGTAGAATTTGGAGACGACTGGCGGATTTATTTAAATCACAATTTGTTCGGCACAAAAGAAATTTTCAGCAAAAACTTTGAACTTTTATCAAAATATAACGTTGCTTTTCTTGCTCCTTCACCATATAAAAAGATTCAAAAAGATGTTTTCCTAAAAAGCCAAGACAAAAACGCGATTTACCAATTTTTTGATTTTTTAGGCATTGAAAACTACAAGAAAATCCAAGGAATTGGAAACTTTCCTGCAGGCAACTTTTTTATGGCAAAAACTGACGCAATCAAATCACTTTTAAACAAACCGAGCGAAGAATATTATTTTCCAAAAGAAGAAAATCAGCTTTACAATACGCTTCAGCATACAATCGAACGCTGCTGGAAATATCTGACAGAAAATGCGGGTTTTGTTTATTATCAGGTAAAATACTGAAAATCCGAAAGAACAGATTTTCAGAACTACTATATTACATTAGGCTTTTTTTATGTTATACTTCCCCTATGCAAAAGTTCCGCAAACTGCCGATTGGCATTCAGAGTTTTGAAAATCTACGAAAGAACGATTATCTTTACGTTGATAAAACTGAATTTATTTATCAGCTTGTCGAAACAGGAAAAGTTTATTTTTTAAGCCGCCCTCGCCGATTCGGAAAAAGTTTGTTTCTTTCAACATTAAAAGCGTTTTTTGAAGGCAAAAAAAATTTGTTTGGTGGACTTAAGATTGTTGAACTTGAAAAAGACAATCCTGGCGCTTGGAAAAAATATCCGGTTCTTTATTTTGATTTCAATGGAATGGATTATTCAAAGCCTGATTCTCTTGAAAAAAAACTTGATTCAAATCTTTCGGCTTATGAAGAGATTTACGGAAAAAATGAATCTGACGGCGGCAATGTGACGCTCCGCTTTGCTTCGCTCATAAAAAACGCGCACGACAAAACAGGGCTTGGAGCTGTAGTTCTTGTTGACGAATACGACAAAAGTCTTCTGGAAAGTGATGATAAAATTCAAGAGGCAAACCGAAATCTTTTTAAAGGATTTTTCGGAAACCTAAAAAGCTCTGATGAATATTTAAAGTTCGTGTTCATAACAGGCGTTACAAGGTTCAGCAAAGTTTCGATTTTCAGCGATTTGAACCAGCTGGAAGATATTTCAACAACCCGCGGCTATGCAACAATCTGCGGAATCACCGAAGAAGAAATGCATAAAACTTTTGAAACGAATATTGAATCAATGGCAAAAGCTCTTGAAATTTCTAAAGATGAATGTGTGCAAAAACTTGAAAAAATGTATGACGGTTATCATTTTTTCCCAGAAAGCAAAGGCGTTTACAATCCTTTCAGCTTAATAAATGCATTAAAAAATCAAAATTTTGAGGCATACTGGTTTTCAACAGGAACGCCGACATTTTTAATCCAGAAACTAAAAGAAAGCAGCCGCAACTACATGGATTTTACAAACGGAGTTGAGGCGACAGAGCAGGATTTAAGAGATTACCGAAATGA
>CAZSHF010000015.1:0-41810 GCA_964606655.1 uncultured Treponema sp. | reverse complement strand
TATTGTGCGGTTTTGACCACTCGCTACGCGACCAAAAAACTATTTTTTTATTAAAGCTGGTTATAATGCGGAAGTCCTGGAAAACATCCAGAATTATTCAGAAAACATCAATCCCGAAGAAATAATCAGATCTCTTCAAGCTCTTCCAAATCATCAGTATTTTCAGTTTTCTTTTCCGCTTTGACGCGAGGCTCAAGAATCTCTTCGCCTTCAGTCATAAGATACGGAACATTCCAGTTTTTTATGACATCAAGATGAACCTGCGTCGCGCGTTTGTTGTCAGAAAGAAACATATTCTGTCCGTCCTCAAAGAAAACCGGCTCAGAAAAACAGGTTCCGATTTTTATCTGGCTGACTTCAATCCTTTTCATTTCAGGCATGACTTTCCTCCGATTTTGCATATTCCTAAGGATTAAAAAATCCTGAGGCTTTAATTTTTGTATACAAATTCTACAGTTTTGAAATGAACGCAAAAATTTTTGCGACAATTTCCCAAGTTTCAAGCGGAATGCTTTCGCCGATTTCCTGCGAAGTCAGAATCCCTTCAAGAAATCTGTCGCGCACAACAGGGATTCTGTTTTTCTCTGCGGTTTTTACAAGCTCTTCCGCAAGTTTTCCTTTCGCTTTAGCCGAAACAAACGGACATTCCGCGTTTTCAGGATAACGCAAGGCGACAAGAGAACTTTTCTCTTCCATAAGCTAAACCTTTCCGTCCAGAATTCTAAAAAAATCTTCGTCGGAAGGAAAATCCTCGTTCTGAAAAACCGAAGCGTATTCAAATTCAAGTTCAGGAAAAGCGCTTTTCAGCTTTGAAACGTCAAGATTTTCGCTCACATAGATTTTTATTGAATTTCCTTTAAATGATAGCACAAATTTATAGATTTTTTCAAAAAAATTGATGCGGCAGGCGAATTTTTCAGCCTTTTTTGTCTCCGCTTTTATGAAAAAACATATTTCGCCGGAAGCGGATTTGTTTTCTCCGTTCTGTAAAAAAACGAATTCAAGCGGAACTTTAATCCAGCTTCCGCCTTCAGAAAATCCTGTCTTCTGGAATCCCGAATGATTGAAAAGAGAAAGCAAACCCTGCGGATTTTTCTGTGCGTTTTCGCCTTTCAGGAGCGAATCGAAAAAATTTCTCAGCGCGGAGAAAATTCTGTTTTCCAGATTTTCAGGCTCACTGCTTTCTGAATACAAAACGCTTTTTCCGTTTTCAGAATTGTTTTCCGAGCCGAAAATTCTTTCATCCGAAGTTTCCGGTTCTGAAAAAAAATCCCGCTTTTCCGAATCAGAACATTCTGAATCTTCAAAGTTTTCAAACTCTTCTGAATCTTTCAAGGCTTCCGGTTCTGAAAAACTTTTCCGTTCTTCCGAATCTCCAGAATCCTCAGAAAGAATCGCGCGGACATTTTCTTCCGAAGGCTCGATTCCTTTCTGAATCAGAATCAAGGCGGTTTTCGCGGCTTCAGATTCTTTTCCCTTGAAACGGAACGCAATCTGCCGCGCCTTTGTGAAAGCCTGATGCGAGAAATTAAGTCCAAGATATTTCATCGTCTGAAGAAGCGAATAGTTCACAAAATCCGGAAAAAGCGAAAGATTTTCAAAATACTTCACGATTTCAGGATTCAGGATTTTTCCATCGGACGAGAAAAGACCTTCAAGGTTTTCAAGTGCAGATTTCCGGATTTCAGTTCCCGACTGCTGGACAAGAAAGATTTTCTGGTTTTCAATTCTGATTTTCGCAGGAAAAGCCTCGCCTTCATTCAGTTTTATTGTCGATGAAAGCTCAAAACGGTTTCCGCCGAGCGAGACAATGTATTTTCCGCCGCCCTGATTTTTTATCACACGGACATAAATAGAATCGCCCTCGCCCAAAGTTCTTGCTGAAGAATTCTGAGCGGGGGCTGATTTTTGCACTACAACATCTGTTTTCATGCTGTCTTTTTTTGAATTTTATTCGGCTTTTGCAGCGTGTTCAGCGTTCTGCTCAGCCTTGATTGCGTTTTCCTGAGCGCGGGCAGCCGCTTCAGCTGCCTTGTTCTGCTCCTGGATAAAGCGCGCGACTTCTCCGCCAAGACGCTCTTTGACTTTCTTGCCTTTTCCGACTTTGTCTCGAAGGTAATAAAGCTTTGCGCGGCGGACTTTTCCGGCACGGACAATCTCTACTTTTACGATTCGAGGGCTGTTGACAGGAAAAATTCTTTCAACGCCGATTCCGTAGGATTCTTTTCGGACAGTGAAAGTTTTTCTTGCTCCCGCGTTTTTGATGCAGAGAACAACGCCTTCGTAAACCTGAATTCGTTCTGTTTTTCCTTCAACGATTTTGAAGAATACTTTTACTGTATCTCCAACACTGAACTGAGTTGTAAAAGGTCTTTTCTGACCTTCTTCAATCGCTTTGATAAGATCCATTACAAATCTCCTTTAGTCTTCCGCATAAGCCTTTCTTTATTCAAAGCCTTTTTCTTCTTCTTTGAATTTTTCAAGGCTGTATGCCCTGTTATTTCCTCAATCATAATTTCGGCTTCCAACGAAAGTTTTCCGCTTTTGCGCGCTGACCAAATCATATCCGGACGGACACGCAAAGTTTTTTCCAGACGTTTTTTAAGCCGCCACTCCCGAACCAGTTCATGGTTTCCGGAAAGAAGTTCTTCCGGAACTTTCAAGCCGCCGTACACTTCTGGTCTTGTGTACTGCGGATATTCAAGGAGTCCGTCGCTGTGACTTTCCTCAACAAGGGAATCGCTGGAGATAACTCCGTCCACCAGCCTGTAGATTGTGTCAATCATTGCAAGGCTGGAAATTTCCCCGCTCGACATCACATAGTCTCCGATTGAAATCTCGTCATCCACATAAATGTCGATTATTCGCTGGTCGATTCCTTCGTATCTTCCGCAAATAAAAACAAGCTCGTCTTCGCGACTTAATTCAGATGCTTTTCGCTGAGTGAAAGGCGTTCCGCCCGGCGTAAGATAAACCACACGCTTCCGTTTTGCCTTCACGCTGTCTAAAGCTCTTCCCAGTGGTTCTGCCAGCATAAGCTGACCGGCTCCACCGCCATAAGGAGTGTCATCACATTTATGATGCTTATCCAGAGCAAAATCTCTGATGTTCACCAAATCGTAGGCAATAATTCCCTTTTCAACCGCTTTCGCCATGATTGAGCTTTCAAAATAAGGGCGAAGGATTTCAGGGAACAAGGTCAGCACAGTAAATTTCATGGAATTACTCCAGAATCCAGAGGTGCATCAGTTGAATCGTCTTGTTCTTAATATCAACATCATTCACATACTGATAACTCAACGGGACCATTACAGTCCGTCTTGCGCCAGACGAAGTATGTTTATATTCTTCTGCAAGGCTTTTGCAACTCTCGGAAACAGAAACTTCTAACAAGTAACCTCTTCCGCCTTCCAATACGTCTGTGACTGTTCCAACTGCTTCGTAAATATTCTCGGCATTTGGCGCAGTATCTGCTGCCACTCTTTCGCTGTTCCACATAAGAGAACAGCCTTTCAAATCTTCAATATACCATTCGTCCTTTCCAGGCCTGTAGGCATATTTCTGTGGAACTACAATCTCCCAGTTTCTGTACTTCTGCACATCTTCCGGAGAATCAATTCCTTCCACTTTCATGAACAAGGTCCCGTTTCCGCTTTTTGCCGAAATCACATTGAATTTCTTTTCAGCCGAACCGCACCTCAAAGCCACTTCTTTCAACGATTCAAGATGTTCGTAATATCCGGAAGCGCTTTCCACTTTAAATTCACCCGAAACTCCATGAGAAGCACGGACAAACCCGACAACAAGCCGCTTTTCTTTTTCCATCGGTTTAATCAAGAATATCCAGGCTGTAACGCTTTCCGTCTTTTGTCGATGAAGCGCTAAGAACAGTCCGCATCGCTTTTGCTATGCGCCCGTATTTTCCGATAACTTTGCCGATGTCATTTTCAGCAACTTTCAGTTGAAGAACCATTCCCTTTTCGCCTTCAGTTTCAGTCACTGAGACCGCAGATGGATCATCGACCAATGATTTTGCAATGTATTCGATCAGGTCTTTTTCCATTTTCGTCCTCTGGCAACTTATTTAGAAAGTTTGGATTGTGTTCTCATCAACTTGGCGACGATGTCAGTTGGCTGAGCACCTACGCCGATCCAGTAGTTCGCGCGATCAAGGTTGATATTAACCTGCTTTTCTTCTGCTTCGATCGGCATATAAGTGCCGATTTCCTCGATGCATTCTCCGTCGCGCGGTTTTCGGGCATCCTGCACTACAACGCGGTAGTAAGGTCGCTTTTTTGAACCGAATCTCTTAAGTCTGATTTTGACCACTTTATAACCTCCAGAGAGCATTTCTGCTCCGTATTATCAAAACTGAAAAAACATCGCCCGCACAAGCGGACACAAGAACACTGATTTTGAGTGTGAGAGATAAGTTTAATGAAATAAAGCGATTTAATCAATGCGGCAAGAAATTTTAACAGAGATTCCGCATTATGACTGGTTTTATTAAGATTCCTCTGTCAGTTCTTTTGATTTTTCCATATCAAAAGAAAAACTCAGAAAAAATGCGCCGACGGAAAATCGTCCCATTTGTCGCTTATCTCTCCGTAGAATTTTGAGCTGTAGCTTCCTCTTGTAAGCCGCCACGAAAGAATCTCTTCTGGAATTTCAGTCATGTCAATCGGAGTTTTCACAAGCCTTCCCACAGCGTAACGCTCTTTTGTCGCTCTGAATTTTGATTCGGGAACATAATAGAAAACCCGCTCTGTAAAGGCGAACCTGATTCCGTTTTCTCTCTGGACAAGAGATTTTATGTCCGTTCCTTTCAGCGGCCGTCCTAAATCAAGCCTTGAAGCCGGATTTGAATAAGATGTTTTTTCTGTTTCGATTACGGCGACAAGCTTTCCGTCTTTAAATTGAAATTCTATGGACTCGAACGGAACAGAATTCTCTTTTGTCTTCCATGAAAGTTTCCAGCAGACAGCTCCGTAATGGCTTAAAGGGCAAGGCTCAAAACTGTAGTTTGTGTTGTTCTTTTTTATCCATTCTTTTATCTGCTCTTCTGTTTTTCCCCATGAAAGTCCGTTCCAGCCGCTTTTCATGTCAAAAGTCCGTTTTATGACAAAAGCCGGAACCATAACAAAGACGGCGGAAAGAAAAATTATATAAACCACAGCAAGCGTCTTATTTTTCATTCTGATTCTCTTTTTTGATTTTTTTTCACAAAATCCGGCTCAAGTCTTTTTTCGGATTTCTCAGAATTGAGCAGCTCCGCTTTCCTGAGCAGAGATTTTTTCGTCCGGATTTTACGGTTCTCTGAAACTTTCTGCCTTCCTCTTGAAATCTTTTCGCTTTCAGATTCAGCGTCTTTAAGAAGCGTTTTATATCGTCCTGAAAGTATGTTCAGGTCAAGCAGAAGAGATTCCTTGTCAAAACTTCCCGAAGCGAATTCCAGATAAAACCCGACAGCCGCAAACAGGACCGCGGCAAATCCTGAAACTCCCATTATGCCGCTCACAAGCGAAATGTTCTTGAAAACTCCGACAGCGAACAGAAGCACAAGGAAAAGCCTTGAAACGCTCGGAACTGCAAAAACCATCGCGCCGACAGAACAGGCGGCAAAAACCGTTACGCCAAGATTTTCTTTCATCCTGTCATAAATTGAAACCGACGCGCCTGTCTCCGGAAAAAGAAATATTTTCACCATCATCGAAAAGAAAAGCGCGTGGACTAAAATCGAAAGAATATTCAGGAAAGTCACAAGCGCGCGGCAGGATTTTCGGCTCTCTTGATTGTCATCATTTCCGACGACAGAAAAAATTCCCCTCAGCTGAAGGACAATCATGACAAGAAGAGAAAAAAGTCCGCTCATCAGGTCAGGAAGCTGCTGCGAGGTTGAAGTTTCTTTTCTTGAAAATCCGAGAACCGAAAAAAACGCGCCCCAGATATTGTCAAAAAACGGCGTGTTCACATCGACAGAATGAGGAATCATGAAAATCCATGCGGAAACCCAAAGAAAAACGATTCCTGTGAGCTTGTAGAAATCGATTGTTTCATGCCATTTTTTCGGATTTCCCGCGGAACTATGCGGAAAGCCAGAAGATGAAGAAACGCCGGAATCTGACGAAGAAAAATCGTCTGAAATTATTTTATCCATCGGAACAATTTTAGCACGAAGGAAAGAAAATTAAAACTTTCAATTTCCGATTAATTTTTCTGAAATTTATTTTGCTTAAAGAATTCAGTTTTTGACAAAGTTTTCCCATAAATCAATATAAGCGTAAATGCCGGATTCAATAAAGTTTTGCAAAACGGAAATCCGACATTCAGCAGAACAAAAGAAATTAAAGAAAAACACAAGAGGTTTTCAAATGCGGATTTATTCTTTTTCGCCTTTCGGATACGAAGGCTCTCTGGTTTCAGTTGAAGTTGATTTGAGGCGCGGAATCCCTGCGATTGACATTGTAGGACTTGCCGACGGCGCAGTAAAGGAATCGCGTGAGCGTATGCAGGCTGCGATAAGAAATTCCGGGCTTGATTTTCCGCTGGACAGAGTTCTTATAAGCCTTTCTCCTGCCGACTTGAAAAAAGAAGGAGCGGGTTTTGACCTTGCGATTGCGCTTGGAGTTCTGTGCGCCCAGAAAAACGGCGGAAACAGCAGAATCCTAGGAACAGACACAATCACAAGCGCCGGTGAAATCGATACAAACGGCACAAATTTTGAAGAGAATACCGGCACGGCTATAGACACAAGCGGAGAATCTGATTTTCTTGACAAAGACGATATACTTGTCCTTGGAGAGCTTGAGCTTTCGGGAAAAGTCCGCGCGGTGAAAGGAATTTTTCCTGCGGCAATGGCGGCGGCAAGCGCGGGAATATTCAGATGCATTGTGCCTTCAGCGAACGCGGAAGAGGCACGCGAAGTCCGAGGAATGAGAGTTTTCGGAGCGGACAATCTTGAAGAAGCGTTCGCCGCTCTCGAAAACGATGAAAATTTCACTGAACACAAAAACAGTTCAGGCGAAGAAGAGAACCTTGAAAACTGCGAGAAAATCGAAGGCGTATTTTTTCCAAAAATTCAGGACGGCTTTGAATTTTCCGAAATCAAAGGACAGAAAAAACTCGTCCGCGCGCTGCAAATCGCGGCGGCAGGCGGGCACAATCTTATCGCAGTAGGCGCGCCGGGCTGCGGAAAAACCCTTTCCATTCAGAAATTTCCGGCTCTTTTGCCGCTTCTTACAAAAGAAGAGGCGCAAAGCGTCACAAGAATCCTTTCGCTTTCAGGGCTTCTTCCGCCAAAGGAATCCCTTGTAAGAATTCCGCCGTTCAGAATGCCCCACCAGAGCGCGACGCTTGAAGGAATCTGCGGCGGAGGACAGAACTGCCGCCCCGGGGAAATATCGCTTTCGCACAACGGAGTCCTTTTTCTCGACGAGGCCGCGGAATTCAGGACAACTGTTCTCCAGACTTTGAGAGTTCCTCTTGAGACAGGAAGAATTTCGTTGTCCAGGGCAGGAAGGACAACTGTATATCCCGCAAGTTTCCAGCTTCTTCTGTCGACAAATCCTTGTCCGTGCGGAAATTTCGGCTCAAGGACAAAACTGTGTCTCTGTTCCGCCAGAGCGGTCGAGCTTTACTGGAAAAAACTGTCCGCTCCTCTTATGGACAGAATCGACATAAGAGTCCATGTTGAAAACGAGAATGAAGTGAAAAGAAATCCGGAAAACGGCTGCAAAGACAAGAAAAGCCCAGACGAATATCAAAATGAAAATAAAAACCGCGAGGAAAATCTTTCGGAACACAAAAATCCTGACGCAAAAACAAGCGGCTTCAGAAATCAATATCACGAAACAGAAAAAAGTCTTTCGACCGCAGAACTTAGACTTCCGATTGCAAGAGCGGTAAAAACACAAAGAAAAAGGCAAGGGAAAAGGAACGCAAGGCTTACTCCGTCCGAAGTCTCAATGTTCTGCGCACTTGAGGACGACGCAAGAAAAACTCTTGAAAACTCAGGATTCCGATACGGATTTTCTCCCCGCGCGATTTCCTCCTGCATAAAGCTTTCGCGGACAATCGCAGACCTTGCCGGACACGAAAAAATAAACACTGCCGACATAAAAGAAGCCGTGGAGATGAGAAAAGCCTTGTCCACCTTTATGGACCTTCAAGGCGAATAAGGCTTTTGTTCAGTACGAAAAAGGTTTACTCAGGGAAATCGAGCACCATCTCGATTTCGGCTTCAGTGCGTTTTTTTGCGCGCGCGATTTCAGGAATTGTCCAGCCCTGCCGCTTAAGCCGCCTTATATCATCTCTGTCTTCGGGAGTAAGATGGCTTTCCTTGCTCTGAGGATTTTTCTCCACATCGGCGCGGACAATCTTTTCAAGCGTCTTGAATTTCGCGTCGATTTCCGCAGAAAGCTCGTGAAGCCGCTGCTCCGTCCTTCCGATTCCGTTTCTTGCTGAATTGATGTCGTCAAGCCGCCTCTGGGACTCATCAAGAAGCTCATGCAGGTTCGCGAGTTTTCCCGCCGCCTCTGAAATTTTCGGACCGTTCCTGAGAAGGTCATCAACATTGTTCTGCACATCTTTAATCGCAAGAGGAAGATTTTCCGACTGGACCGCGCAGCTCTTTATCCTGAGCTCAAGAGCCTTTAAAGTCTCAAAACTCTGGTCAACATCTTTCATCACGCGGTCGATGACTTCATTTTTCTGCTCAAGCCTGTCGTAGCGTCCGGAAATATTCGCGAGGCTTTCCTGGAAATTTCTGACCTGGACTTCCATGTTCTGAAGCTCGTCGTAAGTTGTCGTAAGATTCCGGATTTTCTCGTCAATCGTGCCGGAAAGTTTTATCATATTGTCGTAACGCTGCCCGATTGAATCGACTTTCTGTTTTTCCGACTCAAAACCGGCAATCTGATTTTCGACATCTTCTTTCATCCTGCAGATCTGATTGTATTCCGAAGTGAGATTCGCCGCAGTCGCCTTGAATGATTCAAGCCGCGAAAAATCATCTTCAAGTCCGCTGATTTTCTCGTCAAGCTGTTTTTTCATCGTCTCGGCCTTCTCGTAAATGCTCATCTGGTTTCTGATGTTCTGGAGCTCTTTTGAAAGCTCGCTCATCTGGGTCTGCATCGCGTTCGAGTCTTCCTGCATCTTCATGACAAGCGCGCTCTGGTCGTTCCTGTTCTTTTCCGAAGCCGCCTGAATAGACGAGTTCAGCTCCTGAAGTTTTCTCGCCGAATCCGCGTTCTGCTGCCTTACTCTGTCCTCTGTGTCGTGAAGCATCTGCTCGTACATGCTTTGAAGCTGGAGGACAATTTCATCGGAGCGTTTCTCGTAGGATTCGATTGAATTCTCCGCCTTTCCGTCAAGCTCCGAAAGTTTTCTTGAAAGCGCTTCCTGCTTTTCAAGATATTCTTCCGAGAAAATCTCGTATTTTCTGTCCAGCTCGCTTGAAGCGTTCGCGGCACGCCTGTTCGACTGGTCAACAAGCTGCTGGTATTCATTGTCCATAAAGTCCTGAGCGTCTTTGACTTTCTGGACCGCCTGTTCTTTAAGTCCGTCAAGTTCCGAAGCGTAAAGTTTTTTTGTCTCGTCAAGCTGATGGTTCAGCTGGATTTTCCAAGTGTTGAATTCGCCCAAAGCCGCGTTAATTGACGAAGCGCCCGTTTCCTGTGAATTCCGGACATTTTCCTTGAATGTCTCCACATCTTTCAGAAGTTCAGTTTTCACTTTCTCAAGTTCAGAAGCGATGCTCTTTTCTGTTCTGTCTGTTGAATTTTTAAGATACTCGGAAGCGGAAGAATTTGTCCTGTCGATTTTCCCCTGGATGTCGGAAGCGAAAGTCTGCACAAGCCGCTTGATTTCTTCAATCTGAGAATCAACGCTTTCTTTTGTCGAGTCAATCTGAACCTGGACTCTGTTTGACTGCTCCGCATTCTTTTCAATCAGCTGGGAAAGCTTTGACTTCAAGTCTTCCGTGTAATTTGCCTCAAGGATTTTCCGCTGGTTTTCGTACTCGCCGACAAAAGCCGTAAGTTTTCCGTCAAATCCGCTTTTCCATGTGGACAAATCCTCGTTGATTTTGTCTCCGCGCGTCTTCAGGTCGCGGTCGAATTCCTCTTCAAATCCCTGGAGTTTCTGGCTCATGCTTCCGAGCGCGGATTTTTTAAGCTCCTCGATTTTGTTTTCAAGGGCGGAAAGTTCTGTCTCGATTTTCTGCGAATTCTCTTCAACGGAAGAAGCGAATTCCGTCTGCCTTTTCTGCTGGTTTTCCGTGAACGAGTCAAAATCGTTCAGAACGCGTTTTGAAACCGCTTCCATCGCGGATTTCAGGCTTTTTTCAAGCCTGTCGACATCGCTTCCTGACGCTTCAAGCCGCGCGAGCCTGTATTCAAGATCCTTTTTGTAAGAAGAAAGCTTTTCGCTGACATCGTTCAGAGCGTCTGTTTCCTGTTTTTCGCAGGCAAGACGGATTTTTTCAGACGAACTGCTTATCATTCCGTTTATCTCGGAGATTTTTCCGTTCGCTTCCTCTCGGAATTTTTTCATCTCATCGTTTATAAGAAGGATTTTCTCGTTCAGCTCCGGCTCGATTCTTGAAATCCTGTCAAGCGAAAGCCCGCATTTTTCTTCAATCTGGCTTGCCGTGTTTTCCGCGTTCCTTGTCGCGTTCTCAAGTTCCTGCGAAATCGTGCCCAATGCTGATTCAAATTCAGATTTTAGGCTTGAAATTCTGTTTTCCGCCGCGCTTGAAAATTTTTCTATATTCGATTCCGCTTCCGCGCTGAACCTTTCGTAAGCGTCTTTTTCCTCTTCGGCAGCTTTGCTCAAGGCATTCTCAAAAAGCCCTGTGTATTTTCTCTGAACTTCAGCGATTTTCGCAGAGAAATCAGATTCAGTCTTTTCGATTCTGTCCTGCGATTCCTGAACAGTATCGCTCACTTTGTCCGCCTGCATTCTTGCCTCATAAAGAGAAGATTCAAGCTGGCTGTTCAGCTCTTCAATCCGTGAAGCGAATTCTTTTCCCAAAGCGTCAATCCGTTCTGTGATTTCAGAATTCACTCCGCCCTCTTTTTCGCTGTAAAGCCTTTCCACCGCGGAAATCTGCTCTGAAAGGCTTGCTGTTGAATTTTTATATCTGCTTTCAAGCTCGGAAAGCCGTGACATCAGAGAGGAATCAGTCTCATCGACCGACCTGCTTATCTCTTCAAGACGAAGACTGTTTTTCGCTTTCAGGTCTTCTATCTGTTTCTGCGCGGAAGATTCGTTTTCGCTTATCCTGCTCAAAATACCTGCGATTTTTTCGCTGTTCGTCTGGTCAGCTTCAGAAAGACGCGCCTCGTAGTCCGCGTTTACTTTCAAGACGGAATCTTTATATTTTCCGTTCAGCTCCACAATATGAGCCTTGTACTTTTCGTTCAGTTCGATAATCTGAGCCTTGCATTTCTCGTAGGCTTCGGAAACTTTCTGCTGCAGATCCTGAATCCGGAGATTTGTCTTTTCAAGCGAGGCGTTGTACGCGTCCTGCGATTTTTTGTCCGCCTCGTCGATTTTTGAAAGAAGAAGAGCGATTCTTCCGTCGTTCTTGCTGTCAACGACTTTAAGCTGCTCTTCGTATTTTGAAAGCACAGTCTGGACTTCGCCTGTGTATTTTTCGTTCAGCGCGGCAATCTGCGCATGGCATTTCTCGTAAGCCTCGGAAACTTTTCCCTGCAAGTCTTCAATTCTAAGATTCGCCTTTTCAAGCGAGGCGCTGTACGCGTCCTGCGATTTTTTGTCCGCCTCGTCGATTTTTGAAAGAAGAAGAGCGATTCTTCCGTCGTTCTTGCTGTCAACGCTTTTAAGCTGCTCTTCGTACTTTGCAAGGACATTCTGGATCTCGCCGGCGTATTTTTCGTTCAGCGCGCGTATCTGGGCGTGGCATTTGTCTGAATCCGAAGAAATCTTTTCCTGAAGGTCTAGAATCCTCTGGTCGCTTTTGTTTCCGACCGTCTCGATGAGATTCGCGTAGCGGGCTTGCACAGCGTTCGCCTTTTCATCAATCGACGCATAAAGCGAATCGGATTTCGCTTTGTACTTGTCGCTCAGTTCTTTGTAAATCTGGTCGAATTTCTGTGAGAAATCTGAAATCTGGGAAGAAACCTCGTTTTCAAGGGTTTCCGCCTTTCCGTCAGCAAAGCCTTTTGCCTCTTCAAAGCGTTCCGAAATAAGTTTTTCCGAAAGTTTTGTCTGCTGTTCAAGTTTTTGTTCAATCGCGGACGCTTTTGAATTCAGCACTTCCATATAAGAGTCCGCCCGTGACTGCGCCTGTTCGCTCAGATGCCTGAAAGCGACATCCTCAAGGCTTTCCGCTTTTTCAGCCGCCTCCTCGTAAACGGAATTTATTCTCTGGTTCAGACTCTCAAGCGATTTCTCCGCTTCCGTCTGGATTTCTGAAAGATGAGCCTTTATTTTTTCTCCGCGGTTTTCGTATTCTGAAAGAAGCCTTCCGCTTATCGCCTTGAGCTGCTCTCCGTTCAGTTTTGAAAAATCCTGTACAATCTGCGGAATTCTGCCTTCTATTCTGTCAGCCGCTTTTTTCTGTTCGGAAAGTTTTGAATCAAGATTATCGACAATCAGAGACTCTTTTTTCAGCCTGTCAAGATTCTCTTCGACTTTTGAAGTCATCTGGACAAGCTCTCCCAAAACCTTGTCGTACCTTGAAAGTTTCTCTTCGATTGTGCGGACAGAATCAGAATCTTCTTTAAAATTTCCGGCAATCGCGCTGAATTCCTGAATCTGCTGGTCAAGCCGTTTGACTGCGGCGGCAGCGCGCATCTGCTCGGACTCGACTTCATTTTTCACTGCTGAAAGAAGCTTTTTCTGCTCTGCAAAATACTGATCAAAGTCAGACTGACGCTTGTCGGCATATTTTCTGACCTTTTCCATCGAATTCTTGTCCTTGTCAATCAGCCGCAAGGCATAAGAAATTCCAGCCGCGACTAAAGCGGCGACAATTATTGGAACAACAGCCATTTTTTCCCACCCAAAAATGCGTTTCTATAATGATTTATTTTAGCACAAAGTTCTGCAATTGACGATAGTCAGAAAAGCAAAAGTCGGCTTCTTTCACATCAAGGCCGAAGAGTTTTCTGAATCCTGTCCGGATAAAAGCGCTTTTCATTCCGGCGGACTTTGCTCCCTTCACATCGTATTTGACGCTGTTTCCGACATACAGAATTTTTTCAGGCGGAACTTCCAGCTCATCCGCAAGGTGAATAAAAGAATGTGAATCAGGCTTCAATGCTCCCGCCGCTTCAGTTCCAAGGACAACATCGCAGTATTTTTTCACGCCCCAGACATCGCCTTTCTGTTCGGGCGGAAAATCCGAAAGAAGCGCAAGTTTTAGCCCGGCTTCCTTGAATCTTCTGAAAGTCTCAGGAACTCCAGGAAAACACGGAATCTTCCTGAAATATTTTTTAAGATATTCATATATCGTTTTCTCAAGCCTTTCTTCCGCTTCCTCAGGACTGCATTTGAGACGGCGCGCCATTTTCTCAGCCTGGATTTTCCTGAAATTTCCGTCCGCGCCTGTCCTGTGCATCTCGTTCCTGACAAGTCCGTATTTCAGAAAGAAAATGCAATGCAATGTGTAATAAGGCAAGGCAAGTGCTGTCAGTCTCCACGAAGGATACAATGTTCCGTCAATGTCAAATGCAACCGCTTCAATCTCTCCTAAGTTTTCAACCAACACAAAAGCTCCTTTTTGTTTTTTATTTTTTTTCTATCGTTTTTTTATTTCTAGCACAAACTTTGCCTGACTTTCCGAAGAAGCCGGAGAAAAACGCCAGAGCGAAACCTGCTCTTTTATTTCCGACTGAATCGCGACAGGAAGAGCCGCAGACGGAGAAAAACTTATCGCGCTGAAAAGAACATTTCCGCCGGAAAGAATCCGGAACGAGATTTCAACTGTCCGCTGGCTGTCAATCAAAGCGCCGTTTTCTTTAGAGATTATTATACTCGGTTTTTCAGGATCTAGCAAAATTCTTGAAGAGCCGTCGTTCATTTTCATTTCAACTCTTCCGTCCGCGTTCTGAACCGCGCTTACAGTTGTCTGGGCGGAAAAAGAATCGCTAAAAGTCTGCCTGTAGCTTTCAGAACTTGCTGAAGCGATTTTGTTCAAGGAAGCGGATGTTGACTCCAGCGCCTTGGAAGAGGAATTTCTGCTTTCTGAATCCGGCTCTGATCTTGCCGAAAGATTTTTTTCTCCGCCGGAAGAAATTCCTGCCGTTCCTGAAAACGCGTCCGTTCCGGAAATGCTTTTCTGGAAAGAAACATTCTTTTCCGAAGAAGAACTTTCTTCCTGAAATGCGGAAGCAGAATCAGAACCGAAAAGCGAATCGTCCCAGACAGCCTGTTTTCCGTCCGCTTTTTTCTGAAGCTGTTCCGCCATAAGCTCTTCAGTGCTTTTCTTGTAAACGATGTTCTGCTTTTTTTGCGGAACACCTGCATTTTTTGAATCAGATGTTTTTGAAGACTGCGCGGCGTTTTCTGTTTTCGGGACAGCCGAATTTGAAGACGGAAGAGATTTTTTTTCAGCCACGGCGATTTTTGAAGATTCCGTCCTGTTTTCCGACGGCAAAGTTTTCTGCGTTCTGTTTTCAAGGGCTTCAGTTTTTTCAGGAACTTCAGTTTTTTCAATGACATCGTTGTTTTCAAGGGCGCGGTTTTCCTGAATGACAGAATCGGCTTCTGAATCGGACAGAAAATCAGAATCAGAGGCGGAAACGGATGACGAGAAAGACGGAGAAGAAGGCGTTTCAAGAACAAGATTTATCGTTTTATATTCAGGCGTTTTTTTTATTCTGAGAACGAACGAGCCGAAAACCAGAAGAAGAATCCACAGAAACAGCGTTCCCAGAAGAGAAATTTTCACTGAGCTCTTTCCTGCGGAATCTTCAGCGAATTTTCCAGCCAGATTTCCAGCAAGGTTTTCAAAAAAACAGCCGGCTTTCATTTCTTGTTCGGATTTCATTTTCTGCCTGAACTTCATTTTTTCACCGTCGTCCTGAGGCTCACCGCGCTGAATCCGTTTTCCCTTATGGCGTCGAAAATCTCGACGATTTTTCCGTTCGCGACATCGCTGTCCGCTTCAACAGAAACAGGAAAATCCGCGCGTTTTGTTTTCTGCGTGTCGAAATTTTCAAGCTCCATAGAAAGCTCTTTCAGGCTGACTTCCTTTTCGTTGAAATAAAGCTTTCCGCTTTTTTCGCAGGTTATGGTGATTCCAAGATTTGAAGTGCTTTCGCTTGTCGCGCTTTCAGGAAGGTTCAGCTTTATTCCCGGAAGAACCGCGAATGTCGTGGACACAAGAAAGAAAATTATCAGCTGGAAGACGACATCAATCATCGGAGTCATATCGATTGAGGATTTTATTCCGCTCCGTCTTGCTTTCAGTTTCATTTCACAACTCTTCCTGTAAGTTTTATCACAACCGAAGTCACAACATTTTCCATTTCGGCGATTCTTCTGTTCACCCGCGAGACAAAATAATTGTAAAAGATTACAGACGGAATCGAAACGCAAAGCCCTGCGACAGTTGTGACCAGGGCTTCCGCAATCGCTCCTGCAAGAAGCGCAGGATCTCCCATTGTTCCGCCTGACCCAAGAACTCCGAACGCTTTTATGTTTCCTGTAACAGTTCCAAGAAGACCAAGCAGAGTTGAAATATTTGAAATCGTTCCCAGCGGAGTCAAAAGATGTTCGTAACGCGGAACAACCGCAGACATTTCAGCCTCGACAGCATCTTTCATGTCGCGCTCGTCCCATCGTCTGCAATCCAAGGCTTTTTTTATTACCTGGCTTTCCGGCGTTCCGGCTTCCGCGCAGGCGACCGCGGCGGAAGCATATTTTGAGGAATCCAGAAAATCCTGGACATCGCTCACAAGTTTCGCATCTTTTTTCTTTGTGATGTAAAAATAATAGCATCGCTCAATGATTATGAAAGTCGCGGCAAGTCCGCACAGAACAATCGGAATCATTATGATTCCGCCGGCTTTTAAAGTCTCAAACATTTTTATGACCTCGCTTTTTTTGTTTTCACTTTATTTTTAGTTTTATTTTTCGCTTTGTTTTTTTTATTTTATCTTTTTGCTAGAACACGAATTTCACAAGAAGAGCGGCGCTTCCGCTTCTTTTTATATAAGAGCCTGCGTAAGTCCTCGCTTTTCCGGAAACCAATTTTACTATATCGCTTCCAGAAAGAGCAAGCCGGACCGCATCGGAAAGTTTGAGCGCCGCCTCAAGATCAAGCAAAGGAGTTTTGTCATCGTCCGAAGGAGAAAATCCAAGAAGAGCGTCCAGAGTGAAAAAAGAATTTTCCGACTGGAACGAGTAATTCAAAGAGACAAACTGCCCCGGAACGTTCGCCGCTTTGTCAAGCCAGAAACTTTCCCAGTTTCCGCCGAAAATTCCAAAACCCGTCCTGTAAGAAACATTGAATTTCGTGTCCAGCCGCGTCATGTCTTTTTCTGAATAAGTGTAAATTCCTGAGAAGAGCTTCGCCTCATCATTGTAATCGGCTGTCCAGGTTCCGTTCGAGAACGCGGTTTTCCTGAATTCTGTGGAAATGTTCAGCGTGAAAAAATCCTTTACAGGAAGAGAAAAATCAAGTTCCCCGAACCAGTCGCTTGTTTCAGACGGAAGAACGCTGAATCCTGAAAAAGTGTTTTTCATCTCAAGCCCGTCGATTTTCGGCCCGTATGAATCAAGTCCGCCTGAAACAGAGATTTTCAAAGGACGCAGAGAAAAGTCTACAGGAATCCTGAAATCGGCAAAAACTTCAAAAGGAACAACCAGGGAATTGCCGTCCAGATTCGTTCCTGCGACAACTCCGGCTTTTCCGCCTGCCTTTATAAAATCGTTTTCAAATCCCGCCTCAAAAGAAAAATCTCCGCGGTTCAAGGTCTTTGAGGCGTTCTGATTCTGAAAAGAAGAGCCTGAAGAAGATGAATCGGAGGAAGATGAAAGCGAATCCGCAGCGTCAACATAAAGACTGTAGAACGCGTCCAGACCCGCAAAGAAATTTCCGAACGAAAAGCCTAAGCCGACTTCTGGGCTGAAGTCCAGAACATCAATGCCCTTTGCAAAAGACGGAATTTCGCCTGATTCAGATGCGGAAAGTCCGTTCACTTTTCCGACAATTGTCCCGAATCTTCTGTAGCGCGAAGCTTTTAAATCCGCGGAAAAAGAAAATCCCTTCGGAAGCGAAAGAGAAAAATTTCCTTCCGCCTTCATAAGTTCACGCGTCACGTCGGAAATGTTTTCTGTTTTTCCCTGAAGCCCGTCGTTCAGGCTGTTGTAAAGCCCTGAAAAGACAAGATTTCCTTTTTCAAAAGAAAAAGATTTTTCCGCGGAGACAAGCGTGCTTTTGTCGAAAAATCCGGAAGAAAGCGGATTTCCTGCGTATCCGTTTGAAGTTTCGTGTCCGAACGAGATTCTGAAAGGATTCCTGCTTGTCCTGTTGTAGACAGAAAAATTTCCTGCAAAAAATCCCGGAAAACCGATTCCTGCAAGCCCTTCCGCATAGACAGACTTTTTTCCAGAGGCGGAAAAGCCCAATGTCTCAAGCACAGAAGAATCAGGGCGGGACGCGTCAGGAAGCCTCGGGACCAAGTCTTCCGTCTGCCTTTCTGGAATCACTGAAGAGAAATCCGGGACCGCACTTTTTCCGGCTTTGGGAGCGCCGCCTTGAATTTCAGTTGAAACATCGGGAAGGACAATCGCGTCGTTTTCAGACGAAGTTTCCTGAGAAATTTCCTGGGAATTTTCAAGTGAAGCTTCCTGCGAAAATCCTGAAAATCCTGATGAACCGAAAACAAAAATCATCATGATGAAGAAAACTGATTTTTCTGAAAATTTATTCATAAACTTTTTCATATCCAGCTCCATTTTATGCTCAATCTATCTCACAAATGTCGGGTTTCCCGATAAACAGCAAAACCGTTCAAGAATAAGCGAAACCCGACATTTCGTTTATTCTACTTTTACGCTTTTCGCTTCGCGGCTTTCAGGATAAAGATTCTTCAAAAGCCTTGCGGTCTCCAGCGCGTCGCCTGAAAGTCCTGCCGCCTTGAAAGCCTCGAAAGAACCGTAAAGGCTTGCCGCCGCCTTTCCGTTTTCTCCGCCCATCTTGTAATATGCCGCGGCCTCAAGATATTTTTCCGCGGAATCGCTGTTCTTTCCGTCTTTCCTGTATTTTTTCCCGATAAACTCAGCGTTCCGGGCGGCGAACGGAAATTCCTTTTCGATATTCTTTTTCTGCGCGGAAAGAAGTTTTTCCGCAAGGCTCAAGGCGTTTTCCTCAAAAGAAGGCTTTTCAGAATAAAGCGCGACAAGCTCAGTTCCTGCCTTCCGCCCTTCAAAAGAATCAAGTCCGCCCTGTTTTTCAAACTCGTTCTCTTTAAGGACAATCGCCTCGCTTTTTCCAGAATCAAGTCTCCTCAAGTCCGAGACAAGATTTTCGATTCCGTCGGATTTAGCCTGCTCTCCGAAATCCGAAAGCAGTTTTTCCGCATATCCAAGCGCTTTCCTGTAGTCAGATTTTTGCCTGTGAAGAAGGGCAAGATTTTTTTCCGAACTGTAGACATAAGTGCTTTCTGGAAATTTCTGGACAAGCGTCTGGAACTGAAGAATCGCGCGGTCGGCTTTTCCGCTTTTCGCAAGGCTTTCCGCGGAAAAATAACGCGCAGAATCAAGAAACGAGCCGAACGGAAAGGCTTTTGTGTATTCGTCAAAACATCTCACCGCTTTTTCGTAAAAAGCCTGGTCGGAAAGAGCCGAATTGTAATAAAGCGCGCCGCGTCTGTACATCGCTTCCTCAGAAAGCCTCGCCGAAGGAAACCTTTCGTAGACGGATTTGTAAGTCTCGTCCGCTTTCTCATGATTTTTCTCGCGCTCGTGAATCTGGGCAGTCTGATAAAGGCTTTTCATTCCGAATTCATCTTTTCTTTCCGAAAAAGCCTTCAAAAGACTGACCGCTTCGCCAGCCTTTTTTGTCTCGTAAAGAATCTCTGAATAAAGCAGAACTGCTTCTTCTTTCTGGATGTCGTCCGCGGCGGCTTTGACTGCCTTTTCCGCATGAAAAGACGCAAGCCCGGAATTCAGATTCTGGACAGCGCAGTTCGCGGCGCAAAGCTCGCCGTTGAAATAAAGCTCGTGCGAAGGATACATTTTCACAAAGCGGCTTAAATTCTCGTAAGCCTCTGCTGTTTTTCCTTGCCTGTACTGTGAATATCCAAGATAAAAAAGCGCGTAGGAGACATAATCAGCGGCGGAATTTCCGGGATTTCTTATGAACGATTTGAAATTCTCTTCGGCGAAAGGCCACGACCAAGTGTTGAACTGCGAAAGCGCAAGAATATATTTTCCTTCAGGATTTTTAACTTTGGCGGCCTCAATCTGGGATTCCCTGTAACGTCCTGAAAAAAGAAGAACCTTTGAATAGTTCAGCCTTTCCTCGTCGCTAAGTCCGCCCTCCTCACCGATATTTCTGTATATACGAGCGGAAGAGTGAAAATCGCCGAGACGGGAAAGGTTCAGGGCGTGAAGCTCAAGGTTCTGGTCCTTTAAAAGCGTTTCCGCCTTCCCGTGTTCGCCTGTAGAATAATACGCGAGCGAAAGGAAAAAACGTGTGTCCTCGTCAAGCGGAGAAACATTTTCCGCGTAACGCTTCACATCTTCCCATTTTTTCTGGACCGCCGCGTAACGCGAAAGAAGAATAAAGCTTTCCCTTTTCCAGAGGTTCTCGTTTTCAGAATTCAGAATGGAGCGGCTTTCAAGAATCATTTTTTCCGCCTGAAAAGCGCTTTTCTCATCGGGATTTTTTCCTGCGGCGATCTGGGCTCGGTACAGAAGAGCGTAAAGAAAAAGGTCGAGCGGAGCGTTTTTTTCAGCCTCGTCAAAATACTCAAGAGATTTTCTGAAGTAGTTTTACGCGAACGCGTCGGTCGCAAGACGCGTCCAGAATTCCGCAAGAAGCCCAGGATTTTCTGAAAGATTTTTCTGCGCGTCCTCAAGGATTTTTCCAGGCTCTTCGCCGACTTCCTTCCTGTGATTGTACGAAACAAGATAGGCTTTTTTCAAAGCGTCGGAAGCCAAAGACTTTTCTCCGCCTTCAAGCACTTTGCAGTAAAGCTCGTAAGCCTTTCTGTAGTTTCCGGAAATCTCGTGAGCCTCGCCTGCGGATTCTGTGAACCCAAGAAAATACGCTTTTCCTGCGCCAAGGCTTTCAAAATCATCTTCAGAAATTTTTGAATAAAGCGAAATTGTCTTTTCAGGAAAGCCTGAATTATTGTAGCATTGCGAAATCTTGAGGACAGAAGACGCATACTCAAAAGAAGAAAACTTCTCTCCGTTTTCAAGGACGGCTTCGTAAATCGGAACAGCGTTTCTGTAATCCTTGGTCTTCAGATAAATGTCCGCGGAAGACAAAAGAGCGGAATAGAAATATCTGGTTTCTTTCTGCTTAAGGGATTCAAAATAATTTAAAAGAGCGTTCTCATTATCGCCGGAATTTTCATAATGACGCGCAAGCCAGAAATGCGACGCGGAAAGTTTTTCCTTGTCGGAAGAATTCAGTTTTATCGCTTCAAGAAGAGTTTTCTCCGTGTCTTCCGCGGATTCAGAATCTCCAAGGCGGACAAGACATTCGCCTTTCACAAGAAGCGCGTCGCCTGAAAAGATAGAATCAGGAATCTCGTTTTCAATCCTTTCTGCAAACTGCAAGGCTCCCGGATAAAAACCCGAACTGTACAAAAAATTCATCTGGTTATAGAGAGAAACTTCCGTTTCATTCAGAAAAGAAGACTCCGCAAAAGCGCAAGGAGCCGAAAAGACAATGAGCGCGGATAAAACAAGCGCGAAGGAAAAACTTTTTCCACTTTTTTTCATGACAAATCCTGATTTTTATGTGTTCTTATTTTCAGTTTTATGCTCAGCGGACTTCAGTGATTGTCTCAAGAGGATTTTCAAACGAGACAGGATAAAACTCTTCCGTGCACAAGGCGCGTGTCAGAAAAACATTTTCGTTCTGGTAACGCGAGCAGAAATCCTCAAGCGAAATCTCTTCTCCGTCCTTGAAAACAGCTGAATCAAATCGCCCTGAAGAATCGATATACGGAAAGAAAACCGCGCACGAGTTGAAAACCTGAACCTCAGGACTCCGGCTTCTGTCGGATTCCCTTATCGCAGCGAAATAAAAAGTCTCAGGCTCTGTGACAGAAAGAACGTAAAGCAGAGGCTTTAAATACTTCACAGAATATCCTGAATCGGGAACAAAGCCCGCAAGATTCTGGATCCCTTTTTCCGTGAACTCGGAGGCGAAAGGCTCGATCTTCACATCGACGCCGGACTGGTCAAAACTGTAATCTTTTCTGGTTCTTACTGAAACAAGCGCGGAAGCGATATTGCGTGTCCAGTCCAAAGTGAACGAAATATTGTAGTTTTCCGACAAGATTCCCTGAAAGCCTGTGGATTTGTATCTAACTGTCTCGCGCAGAAGAGGCTCGCGTTTTAAATAACCGCCTGTAATAGGCTCGACGATTCCGTCTGCAATCCACTTTAAAAATCCTGCCCCGGAAACCACGATTTTGTCTTTGTTATCTTCGCTTATTTCCCGTTCCCTTCCTGTCGTGATGTAAACAGGACTGAAATTCTCGTCGTAGCAGGCATCGTCTTCAAGCACGATTTCAGGAAGTCTTTCGCGGATAAAATTCGACATCTGCAAAGACGAATGATAGGAATCCGTGTAGACTTCCGCGTATTTCCACGGAAGAGTCTTTTCTGTCCATTTTGTGATTTCCGCGAAAGAAGCCGAATAAAAACGCTCGAACGGAATTCCAGTCAGAACTCCGCGCGCGGCATAGCAGTTGTAAATCACAAAATCCCCGAACGATGAATTCGACGGAGAATTTGAAGAGAGCGAAAAACCTTCAGAGTAAAAAGAGCCCGACGGAAAGAACTGGACAAACACGTCGCTTTCTGCGGAAAAATAATAAATGATTTTTATCGGCTTTTCTGTTTTCTTGTCGCGGACTAAAATCCATCCGCCTGGAGCGTCGCCCGGATAAATATCCTGGACTTCAGTCGTTTTTCCTGTGTCGCTGTAGACATCAACAGCAAGACGCGCGTAAGGAGCGACAAGAATCGAAAAATAATCTTCCGTCTCTTCAAGGCGAACCTGAAAACGCTCGCCTATCATATTCGTCCTGATTTCAGGCCTGTTCATCCGCACGGAACTCAAAGGCGCTTCAAACCAGGTTTCGCGCAGGTTCTTTCTGATTTCAGACGAGTCAGGAAGCCCGAAACGGTTGTAGTCCGCGAAAAGCGAAACGCACGGAATAAACAAAGCAAAAAAAACGGAAATAAATCTCTTCATACTTTTATAATCGGCGGCAAATCCTGAAAGTTACAGATATTTGATTAGCCTTCATAAAATCAAGCCGACGGCGCTTCTTCCTGAAGAACAGGCTCAGGGTCGCTCATGCTGACCGCGCCTTCTGAAAGACGGATTATCGCCTCGCTAACAGTTCCATCTGGATTATGTATTTTTCCATCCGCTTCTTCATCAGGATTTCTTCCAACTGGTGCGTTTGAAAGCAAAAGTTTCAATCTGTTCAGCTGGTTCACTTCAGAAGAGCCCGGGTCGTAGTCAATCGCGGATATATTCGCTTCAGGAAAACGGCGGCGAAGCTCTTTTATCATTCCTTTTCCTGTCACATGGTTCGGAAGGCAAGCGAACGGTTGAACGCACGCGATGCTAGGCGCGCCTTCTTTTATAAGCTCGACCATTTCCGCAGTCAAGAACCAGCCTTCGCCTGTTATGTTTCCAAGCTGGACAATGTCGTCAACGCCTTCCATCAGTTCGTAAATCGAACTTGGTGAATCAAAACGATGCGACGCGTCCAGATATTTTTTCATCTTGCTCCTGTAAAGCTCCAGGAACCAGACAAGAAGCTTTGCGTTCCGTTCTGTCTTTTTCGGGAAAGCAAGCTCCTCGTGGCGGAAAATTCCTGTGCTGAACGAATAGAAGAAGAAATCCGCCAGATCAGGCATCACACATTCCGCTCCCTCGCGTTCGATTGTCTCTACAATATTGTTGTTCGCAGTCGGATGGAATTTCACAAGGATTTCGCCTACAACTCCGACACGAGGCTTTTTAATCGGCTTGAGCGGAAGATTGTCAAAATCCTTAATGATTCCTTTAAGAAGTTTATGGTAACCGTGAAGCGAAGATTTCTGGACCTGTTTTTCCGCGCGTCTTGTCCACTTTTCGTAAAGGGAATCCGCGCTTCCTGGAACCGCTTCATAAGGCCGCGTCCTGTACAGAACCCGCATAAGAACGTCGCCGACCATGACAGCCATCAGAAGCCTGTGAAGAAGCGAAATCGTGATTTTAAATCCCGGGTTCTTTTCAAATCCCTGGGCCGAAAGCGAAAGAACAGGAATCTGTCCCCAGCCCGCGTCATTCAATGCACGGCGGATAAATCCAATGTAGTTTGTAGCCCGGCAGCCTCCGCCAGTCTGTGTAATAATCAACGCGACTTTGTTCAAATCGTACTTTCCTGATTCCAAGGCCGCAATAAACTGTCCCGCAACCAGAATCGAAGGATAACAAGCATCGTTATTTACGTAGCGAAGTCCAGCATCAACTGCTTTTGGGTCAACCGCATCAAGAATCACAAAATTGTAACCGCACGAATCAAATGCTTCTTTCAAAAGCCTGAAATGAATCGGCGACATCTGAGGTCCGATAATCGTATATTTTTTGCGCATTTCTTTTGTGAAAATCTGCCTTTGATAAGCGGAAGATTTCTTTACAAGTTTGCGGTTGTGTCGCTGTCGTTCGCGAACCGCCGCAATCAAAGAACGAATACGAATTCGGACTGCGCCAAGATTTGCTCCTTCATCGATTTTAATAAGCGTGTACATTTTTCCTTTTGCGCGCATTATTTCGTCAACTTGGTCGCTTGTAACTGCATCAAGTCCGCAGCCAAACGAAGTCAGCTGAACAAGTTCAAGATTCGGCATTTCGCTTACAAAAGATGCGGCACGATAAAGCCTGTTGTGGTAAACCCACTGGTCAATAATGCGGAGCGGACGTTCAACGCTTCCTAAATGCGCAACTGAATCTTCTGTGAAAACCGCAAGACCAAGCGAATTAATCATTTCTGGAATTCCGTGATTGATTTCCGGATCAAGATGATAAGGACGGCCTGCAAGAACAATTCCGTTTCCGCCGGCACGAATCATCTTTTCAAGCGCTTCTTCGCCGGCATTTTTTACATCTTCGCGGAATTTTTCCTGTTCTTTCCAAGCCGCATCGACCGCATCGTAAATCTGTTCTTTTGTAAGCTTCGGGAATTTTGGAAGAAGTTCTTCCGCCAATCGTTCTGCAAGACGCGGTTTATCATAAATCGGAAGGAACGGATCCATGTAAGTTATCGTTGGATCTTGTCTTAATTCGTCGATGTTGTTTCGCAGAACTTCAGGATAACTTGTTACAATCGGACAGTTGTAGTGATTTCCCGCTCCAGAATCTTCCTGTTTTTCATAAGGTGCGCACGGATAGAAAATAAACTTAATTCCACGCTGAATAAGACTTACAACATGACCGTGGCTTATTTTTCCTGGATAACAAACTGATTCAGAAGGAATTGTTTCGATTCCTTTTTCGTAGACATTTTTTGATGAACGCTGGCTTAAAACAACGCGGAAACCAAGCTTTGTAAAAAATGTAAACCAAAGCGGATAATTTTCGTACATATTCAAGACGCGCGGAATTCCAACGTCGCCCATCGGAGCATCTTGCGGCTTTAGCGGAACGTAATTGAACAAGCGTTTGTATTTCCAGTCGAACAAGTTAGGCATTTTTTCGCCGACATCTTCAACCGCCGTGTTCGCTTTGTTCGAAGCATCAATTACGCTTCCTTGATATTCAGGCGGAAGTTCTGCTCCGCGTTCGCATCTGTTTCCTGTGATGAAAATGCGTTTGTTCGTTCCATCATTGAATGTATTTATAGTAAGAAGACAATTGTTCTGACATTTTCCGCAACGGCGGCTTTCCAAATCAACATGAAAGTTTTCAAGCTGTTCAAGAGTTGCAATTCCAGAACGAACATCATGTTTTGTTCCTTTTGGCTCATCTGCTTTTGGAGCCATCAAATCAACCCACTGATCATAAGCAATTAATGCCGAACCATAAGCGCCCATCAAACCTGCAACATCAGGACGGAAAACTTCAACGCCGGCAATCTTTTCAAACGCACGCAAAATCGCATCGTTAAAGAAAGTTCCGCCTTGAACAACAACTTTGTCGCCAATGTCGCTCGCTTTTCGTAACTTTATAACTTTAAAAAGCGCATTTTTAATTACTGAATAACAAAGTCCGGCTGCAATGTCGGCAACGCTCGCTCCTTCTTTCTGAGCCTGCTTTACTCGGCTGTTCATAAAAACTGTGCATCGCGAACCTAAATCAACTGGCTTATCCGCCATCAAAGCAATCTTTCCGAATTCTTTAACGTCCATTCCCATTGTGTTTGCAAAGTTGTCAAGGAATGAACCGCAGCCAGAAGAGCAAGCCTCGTTCAGCTGAATCGAAGTTATTGCTCCGTCTTTCATGCGAAGACATTTCATATCTTGTCCGCCGATGTCGAGCAAAAATTCAACGCCAGGAACAAAAAAATCCGCCGCTCTAAAATGAGTTATCGTTTCAACTTCACCAGCATCAACTCCCAACGCCGCCTGGAACAACGCTTCGCCGTAACCTGTAGAAACCGCGCGCGCAATGTAAACATCTTTCGGAAGTTTCTTGTACAAATCTTTAAGAACTTTTACAGCAAGCTCAACCGGATTTCCCATATTGTGCGAATAAAAATCCCAGATGATTCGTCCTTTCTGATCAATCAAAACCGCTTTTGTCGTTGTTGAACCAGAATCAAGACCAAGAAAAACCGGACCAGTTGTGTCTTCAAGGCGGGCTCGAGCAGCTTTTTCCTGAGCATGACGTTTTCTGAATGCTTCAAGTTCATTTGCATTGTTGAAAAGCGGTTCAAGCCGCTGAACTTCATTCAGTTCCGCACCGACAAGATTTTTAAGGCTTTCGCGGAATTCTTTAATCGTTGGAAATTTAAAAGGCTTTCCGTCTTCGCCAGTAAATTTTCGTTCCGCACTGAATGCAGAACCTGTCGCGACAAAAAGCTGCGAATCGTTTGGGACAATTATTTCGTCATCTTTAAGTTTTAATGTGATTATAAATCTTTCCCGCAATTGATCCAAAAAGTGAAGCGGTCCGCCCAAAAACGCAACATGACCGCGAATCGGCTTTCCGCAAGCAAGACCGGAAATTGTCTGCGTTACAACTGCCTGAAAAATACTTGCAGCAATATCTTCACGTCGCGCGCCTTCATTGATTAAAGGCTGAACATCTGTTTTGGCGAAAACTCCGCAACGTGCCGCAATCGGATAAATCGTCTTTGCGCCTTTTGCAAGTTCGTTTAATCCAGCAGCGTCGGTTTCAAGCAAAGCCGCCATCTGATCGATAAACGCGCCAGTTCCTCCGGCACAAGTTCCGTTCATTCGCTGCTCAACGCCGCCTGTAAAATATGTGATTTTAGCGTCTTCTCCGCCAAGTTCAATTACAACATCAGTTTGTGGAATAAGTTTTTTAACTGCTGTGGTTGCGGCTACAACTTCCTGAATAAAAGGGATGTTCAGCCATTGCGAAACAGAAAGTCCTCCGGAACCAGTAACTTTCACGCTTATCTGCTGATTTTCAGAAACTTTGTGTTCCTTTTCAAGTTTGTCAAACGCCGCAGAAACAACGCTGATAATCGTGCTTCGTATATCTGCTCTATGTCTCTGATAATCGCCGTAAATCAAATTGTCATCATCATCAAGAACTGCAATCTTTACAGTTGTCGAGCCAACGTCAATTCCGATTCTGATAGGAAGGATTTCCTGATTGTTTTCCGCCATTGCTTCACCTGAAATAATATTTTCTCTCTTTCACGCTCTGTGTTTTCAGCCTTGAACTATAAAGTGAATGACTTTTTTTTTCAATTGAGCGGCCTTGTGCGCAATTGAGTGTCTTTACAGACAAAGCGGAAGCGCGGAAGAAAACACAAAAAGAAATCAGAAAGAGCGCCGCCGCATTTATAAAAGGCGGACAGCAAAAAAATGCAGTCCGCCATGCGTGAAAAACCGCTTTCAGAACTCCCGGCAAAGCCTCTGAGACTTCTAAAATTTCTTTATAAGGTTCACCATCTCGATTGCGCTTAATGCGCAGTCGTAGCCTTTGTTTCCAGCCTTGCTTCCGGCACGTTCTATTGCCTGTTCAATGTTTTCTGTTGTGATAACGCCGAACAAAACAGGAACGCCGGTTTTTAATCCAACTTGGGCAACACCTTTTGAAACTTCCGCGCAGACATAATCGTAATGGCTTGTAGCACCGCGGATGACCGCGCCGACTGCGATAATCGCATCAAACTTTCCGCTTTCCGCCATTTTCTGCGCAATCACAGGAATTTCAAACGCGCCAGGAACCCAAGCGGCGGTTATGTTTTTGTCTTCTACTCCGTGACGCACAAGTCCGTCAACCGCGCCAGAAAGCAATTTGTTCACGATGATTTCGTTAAAACGAGAAGCAACGATTCCAACTTTCATTCCGCTAGGAGCAACAAGTTTTCCTTCAAGCAAATTAATTTCATTCATATTTTACCTCTTGTATTTAATTTATAATTTGCAATTGACAATTGACAATTTTCCATTGTCAATTGTCAAAGTTTTTCCTTAAAAATATGTCCCATTTTGTCGCGCTTTGTCTTTAAGTAAAACCTGTCGTATTCCTGCGGCTGAATTTCAAGCGGCTCGCGTTTTACAACCTTCAAGCCGAATCCGTCAAGTCCGTAGATTTTATCAGGATTGTTCGTTAAAAGCCTTAAACTCTTGCATCCTAAATCACGAAGAATCTGCGCTCCAATCCAATATTCGCGTAAATCAGGCTTGAATCCAAGCTTAACGTTCGCTTCAACAGTATCATAACCTTGCTCCTGCAAAGTGTAAGCCTTCAGTTTGTTTATAAGCCCGATTCCGCGACCTTCCTGCCTCATATAAAGAACAACACCGCGTCCTTCTTCTGCAATTTTACTCATCGCTGAATGAAGCTGAGGTCCGCAGTCGCATCGCTGAGAACCAAAAACGTCTCCTGTTAAACATTCAGAGTGAACTCTGCACAAAACATTTTCGCCATCGCCAATATCGCCTCGAACCAAAGCAACGTGATGCTCACCTGTAATATCATTCACATATCCGTAAATTTCAAAATCGCCGTAATCTGTTGGAAGATGAGCCTTTGCCATTTGAACAACGTGCTTTTCGTGAAGACGAAGATAATCCTGCAAATCCTTTATCGTGATGAAAACCATATTGTGCTTTTCTGCAAGTTCCCAAAGTTTTGGAGTCCGCATCATGTGTCCGTCGTCGTCCATAATCTCGCAGCAAAGTCCGCACTCTTCAAGCCCTGCAAGTCTGCACAAATCAACAGTTGCTTCAGTGTGTCCGTTGCGAACAAGAACGCCGCCTTTTCTTGCAATCAGCGGAAACATATGTCCAGGCCGCCTGAAATCTTCTGGTCGGCTTTCTGGATTTATGCATTGCATTGCAGTTACAGAACGTTCAAATGCGGAAATTCCTGTTGTTGTTGATTTGTGGTCAATCGAAACTGTGAACGCTGTTTCGTGATTGTCAGTGTTTTCCGCAACCATTGGATAAAGATTAAGACGTTTTGCAATTTCGTTGCTCATCGGCGTGCAGATTAAACCTTTTGCATGGCTTGCCATAATGTTTATGTTTTCGCCAGTTGCAAACCGAGCCGCGCAAATCATGTCGCCTTCATTTTCGCGGTCAGGATCATCAGTTACAAGAATGATTTTTCCGTTCCGCAGCGCATCAAGCGCCTCTTCAATCGTGTTGTATTTGTATTCCACTTTTCACCTCACTAAGTTAATTAATAGGTCAAATGTCGAGTTTTAATGTATTAGCAAAAATGTACTTTCGGCAAGAACCCGATTATGAAAAACGGCTTCCGCGTTCGTCAAAAAAATGCGGTGGTTGAGTTTATCGAAACCATCAAACAAGATTTGTCTGCTATTTTCAAGTTTTATTACTCACTTGTGCAGATTGTTTTTCAAATCGGAACCTTGCCTACGTACATTTTTTACTGTTCGTGAATAAAACTCGACATTTGCACTAATAATTCATACTTCATATTTCATATTTCCTAATTTTCTAAAAGCCAATTTAAAATCTTTTCATCTTTTTCTTTCTGAACCAAATCCGCTGAATCGACCTTCACTCTCATCAGCTTTTCAACATACTTTCCGATTATGTCGTTTTCAAGATTAACGATGTCGCCAGCCTTTTTTGAAAGAAGATTTGTTTCGCTTCCTGTATGAGGAATCACGCTTACTGCAAAATCTTTGTCGCTTACCTTTGCAACAGTCAGACTTATTCCGTCAATCGCAACTGAACCTTTTTCAACAATCAGATTCAATATTTCGCCCGGTGCAGAAATGTAAACCCAAACCGCGTTTCCGTCGTCGTGCATTTTTTCGATTTTTCCAGTTCCGTCGATATGCCCCGAAACAAAATGTCCGCCAAATCTTCCGTTTGCAGCCATCGCCCGTTCAAGATTGACTTCATCACCTTTTGAAAGTTGTCCAAGATTCGACCTTGATAAAGTTTCGTTCATGACATCCGCGAAAAATCCAGATGCAGAAAACGAAGTTACAGTAAGACAAACTCCGTTCACGCTTATGCTGTCGCCAATCTTTGTTTCTTCAAGAACTTTTCTGCACGAAATCTCGACTCGTCCATTCGATAACGATTTAAAAGTTCCCTTTTCTTCAATAATTCCTGTAAACATAAAAAAAGCCCCGTATTTCTACAGGGCTAACAAGGAGTAAAAGTGCACAACGGAGTCTATGAAAAACAATTGGCACAAAAAACTTCTTTCATCCAGACTTTACTGTCGGCTGCGGAATTTCACCGCATCATGACGCAAACGCGACTCGCTGGCTCACGCAAAAACGTTTACAGCCGGTGAGGAATCAAACCTCGCCCTGAAGTGATTTAATCATAATAAGCAGAAAACTTTTGTCAATATGGAAAACAAATATCAATTCTTAATTGTTCCCATACTCTAAAAGCACGTCATCACCAAAACTCGTAACATTTTCCAAACGGAAATCAAATGCGTTCCCAACTTCGTTTACTCCGCTTCCAGTTACAGGAGTTTTTCCGTTTCCGCCGAATATTTTTGCGCCGACAAACGCATAAATGTGATTCACAAGATTTTCTTTTAAAAGGCTAAAGTTTACTTCGCCGCCGCCTTCAACTAAAACGCTGTCAATATTTCGTTCACCTAAAATTTTAAAAAGTTCATGCAAATCTGAATGATTTTCATTTGTCGCCGTAAGTTCAAGAACTTCAACGCCAGAATCAATCAATGCATCTTTACGTTCAATAAAAGATTCTTCATCACATTTTACGCAAGCGGCGATTGTTGGAATTTCACGCGCAGTTTTTACAAGGCGACATTCAAGCGGAAGTCGAAGTTTTGAATCCAAAACGATTCTGATTGGATTTTTAGGATTTTCAATTCTGCAATTAAGCATCGGGTCATCTTTTATAACAGTTTTAATTCCGCATAAAATCGCCGCATATTTTCGTCTAAGTTTATGAACAAACGTTCTTGATTCTTCGTTTGTAATCCATTTTGAACTTCCGCTTTCTGTCGCAATTTTTCCGTCAATAGTCATTGCAAATTTCAAGGCAACATAAGGCGTTTTAGTCGTTATAAAATGAAAGAAAATCTGGTTCAGCCTGTCACATTCTTCACGCATAAAGTCTTCCTGAACTTCAATTCCGTGCTCACGAAGATAAGCGTTTCCTTTTCCAGAAACGAGCGGATTTGGATCTCGGCTTCCGACGATAACTTTCTTTATTCCAGACTCAACAATCGCGTGAACACAAGGCGGCTGCTTTCCAAAATGAGAGCAAGGTTCAAGCGTTACATAAAGAGTTGCGCCTTCTGCGGAAAGTCCTTTCGCTTTCAAATTGTGAAGAGCATCGCGTTCTGCGTGCAAATCTCCGTAACGATGATGATAACCTTCCGCTAAAATTTTTCCGTCTTTTACAATAACCGCGCCGACAATCGGATTTGGATTTGTAAAGCCTTCGCCAAGTTTTGCGTTTTCAATCGCGCGAATCATAAAATCTTTGTCGTTCATTGTAACTCCAGTTTGGTCAGCATCAGATTATACATTACACAAATTTTCGCAGGCTGAATTCAGAAAATTTTATTTCTAGACGATAAAACACAGTCAATTATTAGAGACACCAAATGTGTATAAAATGCATTTATCAAGTTCAAACATTACCCGCAACGAAAGTTTTGAAACCTTTTCTTTTAGTCTACGAATATCCACAACAGTTGTCTGCGGAAGCAAAGCCACAGAATCTTTAGGAAGATGAGTGTCCTCTTTTTCCAAAAACAAGTTTCCTGGAGCATCCGCAAACATAGTGTTGGTTGTAAGCGGAACAACAATTGTTGTATTGATTCCACAGTTATTAAGCTCATCATTCTGAACCACAATCGAAGGACGACGCATACCAGGCTCGCTTCCAAACGGAATTCCAAATTCAGTCCAGTAAATTTCACCACGTGTCATCTTTTAGAATCTCCTGAATCGTTTCAAGCCCAGCCTCTGAAGCCTGCGGAATATCATTTTTTGAACCATAAATTTTTTTGAGTTTTTTCACTCTGTCAGATTCAGAATTATCCGCAAAATGAAGCGTAATGTAATCTATGAAATCCGAAACATCTCCCAAATACTCATCAGGAACGGCTTTTAATTTTTCTGCAACTGCTGCATACGGCATAATCACCTCCGCTTATAATATAGCACACATTCGGCTTGCCATGCAGATTTTTTTCGCAGCAGAATACAAGAAAAATCTTCAATGCAGAATCCAGCAAGTGACACGCACGAAGCGTAGAGTAACCACAAAAAACACACATTTGCCGTTGCTGTTTTTTTGCAACGGCAAATGTGTTTTGAAAGATTTTTTGCCTTATACGCCGACGCTAGTCTGCATTGCGCACAACACGGAAACCAAGGGCGCCGTTCCGGTCGTAAGGGAAGTTTCGGTAAGCGCTGTTCCGCATGGAAACGGACGCGTAGCTAGCGCTGCTGCCCCAAGAGCCACCGCGCTTGACGCGGTAAGGGCCGGACGCGGCACCGGTCACGACAGTTTTTGTGAAGATGTTACCATACCAGTCCCAGCACCATTCCCAAACATTTCCGCTTATGTCATATATTCCAAGGCTGTTCGGATTTTTTGTCTTCACCTCGTGCACTTTGTTCTCGCTGTTTTCTTCGTACCAGGCGACATCGCCTATAGTGTTGCTTCCTGAGTAAGTGTAAGTTTTCCATTCTGAGCCGCCCCTCGCGATGTATTTCCACTCAGCCTCTGTCGGAAGCCGGTAGCCGTCTGCCGATTCGTTGAAGCTCACGCTGTTCCATGTTGTATTATTTGATGAAGGCCCGCAGTATTTTACCGAGCTGCCGCTGTCGCTTACAATTCCAGTCCATTTTGAAGGGTCTGTCTCACTGTTTATTGAATATGCAGGAAACAATCCTTCCGCGATTGAACGCAGGTTGCAGTACACTATTGCGTCGTACCAACTTACATAATACGCAGGAAAGTTGTCACCTTTGCCGAGGCTATCTTCTGGCTTTGAAGAGCCAGAGCCGCCGTACTTGCAGTATATCTCGTACTCTTTCTGCGTAACCTCATGGTCCGACACATACAAGTCGCCTATTGTTATGCTTCGTCCTCTTATGAACACTTTTGATTCTGGTGTAAGCGTTTTTGTGCCGTCAAAGGTCGTGCCTTTAACTTCCACAAATCCATCCGGGACATTGCTCACAGCATTATTGACAGAAACTTTGTATTCTCGCTCTGCGCTTTCATTTCCTAAAGCGTCGACGCTTACAAGATAATAAATGTAATACGCCTTTGAAGCGTCAATTTCTCTGAACGTTTCGTTTGCTGTTCCTTTTTTTACTTCAATAGGCTCGCTTTTTTCGCTGTCGTTCGGTTCTGTCCAGTTCAAGATTATGCTAGAGAATTTACTTGAATATACTCCGCTTGTAACCTTTACCCTTTCCGGCGCGGTAAAGTCAAATTCGCTGATTTCAATCTGCGCGGTTTCCTCGCGGCCGGCTTCGTCTATCGCGGCGACTGTGTAAGTTCCGTTTGAACTTTCGTCTTTCGCAGTAATAGTAAATGTCCACTTTTTATTGTCGCTTCCGCTGACTTCCGCTTTTGCAGCATCACCATCTTCAAGAAGTTTTGCCGCAACTTCGCTTCCGTCTTTTTTATAGACAACATTCTTTACCGCTTTGCTTGCAGTTGTGACTGTCGCATTTACCGTTACGCTTGTGTTTGTCTTGCCGTTTACAGCATTGTTAGGCGTTGCTTCAAGCGCGATTTTCAAAGGCTCGCTTGCGTCAACTGAAACCGGCTTTACCGGCTCTGTTTTTACGCCGCTAGATTTGTTTCCGCTTGTGTCCATCGCCTTCAGCGTGAATGTGTATTCAGTGTCGTTTTCAAGACTGCTGATTACCGCTTTCTGCGTGCCAGGAGAAATAAAAACGCTTTCCTTTTCCATCGCGGAAATCGCGGCGCGGTTTGTGCTTGAATCTTCCGCCGCATGAGTGATTTCGATTCCGAACAAATCCTCGTCGCCTGGGTCAGTCCAAGTAAGCAAGACAGCGGAATCCTGTGCGGTCGCTTTCAGGTCAGTCACTTCCGCCGGCGCAGTTGTGTCAGCTGTTTCGGCCTCAGTTTTACAGCCGAAAAACGCAAGAACAAAACCTGCCGCTAAAAGCAAGCAAAACAGATTCCGAAAAGAATTCGGAATGGCTTTTATCAAGTTTTTCATAATTTTTCTCCAGGTCTATAATTTTTTTGCGTTTATGCTCGCCAGCCGTTTTACATTTCTAGTTTTGTTTTTTGTTCGCAAACCACAGAAAATGGTCAAACTGGGTTCTTCTCTGCGGCAAATCTTTTAACTCGGGAATTGAATCAAGCGACTTTGCAATAAAATCATTGAATGCCTTGTAATCTTTGTTTTTCCGCCAATTTTCTATCTGGCTTTCTTTGATGTCAAAATAGTGAGGCAGCGATTCTTTCACCACATTGTCATAAATTGAAAAATCATCTTTTCCGTAAACAAAAACACTGTGATAATGGCAGTACTTTGAAGCAAACGAAAACAGATTCACTGGACTTGCGCCGGCGATTTCTTCAACAAGTTTTGAATCTCCTTTTTTTAGCCGTTCATCAAAATCCTTGCTGTCTCTGATTATCTGAGCCAGGTCATAAAGCGAAACTTTGCTTTTGAATCTTGAAAGCTGTGTTGAATTTGTAAGGTCTATAACTGAAATTTTTAAAGCGATTGAAAGCAAATCGTCATTTTTAGGAATTTTTTTTAAAACCTCCTCGATGATTTTCAGCTCTTTTCCATAATCCAGACTTTCCAGAACTGCTTTATGTTCTTTTTCAATATTCTCTTTTGTAAGAGCAAGATAAGAATCTTTTTTGATTTGGAAATTTTGATTTTCGGATTCATTTTCAGTTTTCTCAAGATTTTCCGGCTTTAGGCTTTTGCTTTTTACATCTTTTTGACTTGCGATTTTATACGCTTCGTAAATGCACCAATGCGTATTTTTCTTTCCCCATGGCTCAAGACTGACATTGTTGGCTTCTAAAAAAGATTTTAGAATCGGCCTCTGCTTTCTGTATGGGGATTCCAAGGTTTCTGTGTCAATTATATGCGGCTGAGGATTATCTCTTTCTTCATTTCTTAGATAAAGTCCGTATTCTTTACCATCAATTTCAATTATTTCCATATTTTTTCCTTGCGTTTATGCCCGCCAGCAGATTTGATTCAGTTTTTAAAATCAGTGATGAACAAAAAGACCGCCTAGATTCAAACAATTTCTGTCTGAACAAGCGTTCTTGATTTTGCAGAATTTTATTGAAACAAAAAAAGGACGCGTTCCGTTTTTCCGAAACGCATCCTTTTTCACGAGAAAATATTATGTCTGTATTATTTTTTAAGCGAAGACAACTAGAAAGTTGAGTTGAGTTGAGTTGAGTTGAGTTGAGTTGAGTTGAGTTGAGTTGAGTTGAGTGATTATTCCGTTTTTCGTTTCTTTGTCAAGCGTTTTTTGCATTTTCAAAACTTTCCTCGCCGTCTTTGGAAAATTATAAATCAGAAATTTTTTGCTGTCAAATTCCACTTTTATACTTTTCTGTCGCACATAGCCGCGCTTAAAATTTCAGTTCCAGAACCGGAATAAAATCCGGCTGTTCAGATTTGTGCTCGCCCAGCATTTTTTCCATCCAGACCATATTGTACCAGCGGCCGAATTTGTATCCGCAAAGACTGAATTTTCCGACCATTCTGTAGCCTTTTTTCTCGTGGAACAGAATGCTCGCGTCCGTAAGATATTCGTCGCTTCTGTCGGTCTGCGCGATGCAGGCGTTCGCGTTCAGCACATTCTGCTTTTTCAAAGTCTCTTCAAGTTTTTCAAGCAGGGCAGAGCCGACTCCGCTTCGGCGCAAGGATTTATCAACGTAAAGCGAAGTTTCCGCCGACCAATTGTAAGCCGCACGCTCATTAAACGCGCCCGCATAAGCGTAGCCCGCGATTTTTCCTTCCCGCTCGCACACAAAATAAGGATATTTTTCAAGCGTCGCACGAATCCGCGAACGGAATTCATCTTCGCCCGGAACTTCGTATTCAAAAGTGATTGCGCTTTCTTTCACATAAGGCGCATAAATCGCCAAAAGAAAAGGAGCGTCGTCCTCGGTCGCAATTCTGATATTCATTTTTTCTCCGTTTGACAAAGTCGATTTTTGGACTATTATACACTATAAAATACTGATTATGAATTCTTACAAATTCTTTCATCCGAATCTGACAGACGACAATATCGTAAAAAGCATAGTCGCGTTCACGCTTCCGCTTATGGTTTCCTGGATTTTCCAGCAGTTTTACAATGCTGTTGACACAGTGATTGTGGGGCATTTTCTTGGCGAAGAAAGCCTTGCGGCAATCGGCTCGTGCGCGGCGATTTACGAACTTTTAATCGGCTTTGGAAACGGATTCGGAAACGGACTTGGAATTGTGGCAGCGCGTTATTACGGCGCAAATCAGGTTGAAAAACTGAAAAAAGTCACGGCGGCTTCTATCGTAATTACGATAATCGTCACGCTTTTCATAATGATTCTGGGACAAACCGCGCTTAAACCGCTTCTGCGGCTTTTGGGAACGCCGGACGCGATTCTGGAAGAAGCGTTTTCCTACATCTGGACAATCGCGTTTTTTTCAGGCGTTCTCTTCGCGTACAATCTTCTGAGCGGACTTCTGCGCGCAATCGGAAACAGTTTTATGCCGCTTGTGTTTTTGATAATAGCTTCGGTCCTGAATGTTTTTCTTGACATTCTTTTTGTCACAGTTTTTAAAATGGGCGTTCAGGGAACAGCGGTTGCAACTGTGATTGCCCAAGGATTAAGCTCGGTTTTCTGTCTTTTCTATATTTTCAGAAAGACAAAAATTCTTGTTCCCGAAAAGAAAAGCTTTAAAGTCGGAAAAGATTTGTACAAAGACTTGACCGCGCAAGGGCTTTCCATGGCGTTGATGAGCGCGCTTGTAAGCTCCGGCTCTGTGATTTTGCAGTCGGCGATAAACAAGTTCGACACAATGATAATCGCAGGACATATTTCCGCGCGGAAAATCTTTGCTCTTACAGACATTCCGCTCATAACGCTTGGACTTGCGAGCGCGACTTTTGTTTCGCAGAATCTTGGAGCCGGAAAACCCGACAGAATCAAAAAAGGTGTTTTTGTTTCGTGCGTTCTGTGCGTCGCCTGGGGCATTTTGTGCACAATCGCAATTCCGGTTTTTTCGCGCGCCTTGATAAAAGCAATCAGCGGTTCGGACAACGCGGAGCTTGTTGACTTCGGCGCAAAATACATTTCGTTCATGCAGCCGTTCTACGCAGTTTTGGGCGTGCTTGTTGTGATGAGAAACAGCCTTCAAGGATTGGGAAGCAAAGCTCTTCCGCTGGTCTCAAGCATAATCGAACTTGCAGGAAAAATGCTTTTCACCTGGCTTATAATTCCGGTTCTTGGAAAATGGGGAATCATAATGTGCGAGCCATTGATCTGGTGCGCAATGACAGCGCAGCTTGTTTTTGTGTACTTAAGAAAAATCCGAAAATATTGAACTTTCCCGCGCAGAAAGGCTTTAAAGAAATCACCCTTGAGTTCCTGTTCCGTGAGTATTTCCGGAAATGCTTTCCAGTTTTTGCTTCCGGCTTCTATTTTCTAAAACTTTTTTATGCTGAAAACCTGATATTCAATTTTGCCGCAGAGATTTTCAAGCTCATCTTCAGGAATAAAACCTTTCGCGCCGCCGGACTCGCCGATTTTCCAGCTTGCAAATGTGACCGCTTTTTTCAGGCATTCCACAGGCTCAAGCCCTTTCAGATAAAAATGCACAAACGAACTGAAAAGGGAATCTCCCGCTCCGACAGTGTTCAGAACCGGCCGGGTTTTCACGCTTTTTACGCTGGCGACGCATCGTGTTTTTCCGTCAAGAATCATCGCGCCTTCTTTTCCCTGCCCTAAAACAACCGCGCGGTTTCTGTACTTTTCCCAGATTGAGACAAGAAAATCCTCGTGGTTTCCGGAAATTCCTTCATCGCTTAAAAACACAATGTCTGCGTTCTTCAGAAAACGTCTGTTGTATTCATCGTCGATGTCAGAAAGAACATGGACATCTGTGAAAACAGGTTTTCCGCTTTCCTTGGCTTTATGAATCAGCTCATCATTAAAATTGATATTGCAGACAACAATTCCGTCCGCCTCTTTCACTTTATTTTCCAGCCTAGAATAAGGCAAAACCATATCCTGTATATTTTTCAGGTCGCAGAAAACTTTCCGCCTTCCGCTCTCATCAAACAGAATCGCGCTTGTGCAGGTCTTGTCAAGTTTTTCAAAAAGATTTTCCGTCGGAATTTCAAGGCTTTCAAGCTCATTTTTAATCATCGCGCCGACAATATCTTTTCCGATTACAGAAACAGGAAAAACTGTGTCGCCCAGAACATTCAAGGCTTTTATGATATTGTGCGCGACGCCGCTTAAATCGACACTGACGCCGTTAAACGCGTATTCAATCGGCGAATATTCAACCGGAAACGAACGGACCGCCGCGTTTGTCTCTATGTTTATAAGTCCGGAAACCAGAATTTTCATTTTAACCTCACAAAACCGGACTCTCTCCTGCAAAGCGAATTATTTTTACAACTCTTTCACGCTTCCGTCAAGATTAAAAAAATCCTCTACGCTGATAACTGGATTCCCTTCCTTTCGACGAGCGTAGATTTTCTTGTGAAGCTCAATCAAATCCGTCCGCTTCTGGACAAAATTTTTGTTGTGGGAAAGGCAGACAAATTCGCATGGAAGTTTTTCAAGGACACCGATTTCTTCTTTCAAAAGCTGAGCATTGTAAGAATGCGCTCCGATTTTTTCCTTGGCATAAGTTCCGTCGCCCAAAAACGCGTAGTTTCCGCACAAAAGGGCAAGCGAGCCTTTCGCATGGCTGGACGGAAAACGAATCACCTTTATTTCAGGCGTTCCTGCGGCGGTAAAATCTTTTTCGACAACATTTCCGACACGGACATAACGTTTTGTGTGTTTTGAGACAAAAATCTCGTCGTACTTGATTCCGCGGACCAGATTCAGAACATGGTCAGGATGGAAATGCGAAAGCACAATTTTTTTCTTTCCTTCAACCGAATTGATTGCGTCCGCCGCTTTTTTTGAAGAGCCGACATCAAAAATCCAAGTGCAAGGCTCGTTTTCCGTCTCCAAAGCATTGTTTCCGCCGAAGGAAAAGTCCTGCCTTATAAAAACGACATCCGAACTGAAAGGTTTTCTTGTTGCCGGAAGATAAGATATAAATTCATTCAACTGAAGCATGATAACTTTTTGCGGGGCAACGAAAAGTCAGGCGGGGGGGGCTTCCCCTCGCTCACACTCCGTTGTTCGCTACCCCTTCCAGCGGGGCAAACTCCGTTTTCCCCGCAACGCCCCTTTTTTTTCATTCCCATTATTAGCCAAAATGTCGAGTTTATCTCAGTAAAAACAAATCATTGAATTTTGTATTTCTATAAAACTCGACATTTGGGATATTAATTGTTCAGCGAAAAGCTTTCCGGCAAAAGCTCAGAAAGCGTGAATGTCTTGAACTCTTTTGTGGATTTAGCAAGGATAATCTTGAAATCCTGTCCGCAGAATTCGCGCATAACCTGACGGCAGACTCCGCACGGCGGACAGAAATCTTTTACAACTCCGTCGTGTCCGCCGACAACAACAATCGCTTCAAAATCATTCACGCCTTCGCTTATCGCCTTGAAAAACGCGGTACGTTCCGCGCAGTTCGTCGGAGAATAAGATGCGTTTTCTATATTGCATCCGCCGTAAATGTTTCCGTTTTTTGCAAGAAGAGCCGCGCCGACGTGCCATCTTGAATACGGCACATACGAGAACTTCAGCATCTCGAACGCTTTTTCAATAAGTCTGGTTTCGTCCATAAAATCTCCCGAAAATAAAACAATCAGAATGCTGATTAATGTCCTCAAGGCTTAATCAGCATTTCACTAAAATCTCAACACGAATAAATCTAAGCCGTCTCTGAAAAACTCAAGACTTCCAGATTCCGTTAATATTCGTATTTCCATGAAACAGGCAAAGTAAGAACCGCGACATCATCGCCGGATTTCGGATTTGTCCTGAAATCAATGTTCGCTCCGGCCTCAAACGTGTGCCTGTTATATTTATAAGTGACATAAGGATGAACTCCGAAGAAATTCGTTGTGTCTTCGCTGGAATTGTCAGGAACTACAATATCTCCGACATATTTTCCTGTGATGCTTGCCTGGAAATTCTTTGAAAAATAATAAGTGAAATCCGCAGCGGTGTAGAAATCAAAGGCGTTGGAATTCTTGTTTCCGAAATTTGTGACAAGCTCGGCGGTGATGTCAAATCGCTTCTGCTCAAAAATTATCGCGGCGGAAAGGATGTTTCCTCCGACTTTCACACTCAAAGGACCTTCCACACCTTCGTCGTTGATTGCAAATCCGCCCATAAAAGTCCAGTTGTCAAGCCCTGAAAAACTTCCGTACAGACCGAAAGAACGTCCGCCGTCAAAGATATTTCTTGCCGTAAATCCGATTGACCAAAGCTCATCGTCAGCGACATATTCCACACCAAGATTTGTCTTCAAAGTTGAAGGCACTGTCTCGCCTGAAGCCGGATTAATCACTCCGATTGTAGAGATAAAATCGATTCCGCCAGCAATTTTAAGTCCGGCAACAGGTTTCAAGACGAACACAAAATCGCTTCCAAGGTTTCCAGTCGCAAGATTGTCGTCCCAGATTGGAAGATAAGAGCCGAGCGCGTTTATCGTGTCGTGAAAACCGAGCGTAAGAATATTCACAGGACTGAACTCAATCCAATAATCCTCTATCTCGTATCCTGAAAACTCAAGATAGGATTTTTCCTCATTGTCGGAATTCCTGTATTTTTTGCTGTTGATAAAAGAATGGATTTCAAGTCCTGCGCTGACTTTATCCGTGTGGACTTCCGCGATTGTCTCATTCACAAAGCCGGCAAAAGTCGTCTCTGTGATGATTTTATCTTCAGTCGGACTTTTTTTGCTCACACTGGAAATCACATCAGATTTCAACTCATTCGAGAACGATACATCAACATCCGCAAAAGCAAATGCTGAAACCAGAAACAGCCCTGCAAAACCGATTTTAAATTTTGCAAATTTAGCCATAAATTAACTCCTTCTGAAGCAAAAAGAATCCGAAATCCTTTCTGCTTTTCTGTTTATAAAAGTCTGCAACGCAGACCTGATAAAGACGAAAACAAGGATATTCCAAAAGATTTCGCCTCAAATTCCAAAAATAATTCATGAAAAAAAAGAACGCCAGAACAATATGATTTTAATTCAAGAAGCCGTATGAATCAATTATTTCGGATTTACTTTCGGCTTTGCTTTTTTGCGCCTGAAAACACAATCTGAAAAGCAGGAAAAACAGAAAACGCCAGCCGAGAATTATTTTATTAGGGAAAAATCCTTTTAGCAACATTTTTTTTCTGAGAAAAATCTTATAAAAACCACAAAACATTGAAAGCATAGGTGGGCGGTTTTTAGATTATGATTTTAATTCAAGAAATGGACACAATCACTTCTTGATTCGCAAGTTCTAATTACCACAAATGCCGAATTTTGATTCACGGACGAAAAAAAAGTCGTTGATGAAACGAAGCAAAAAACGAAAAACGGATTTTGCGAGCGTTCTGGAGAAGCGTTTATTATTTTCTAAGAAATCCATTGTCTTTGCCTCGCCTTGAAGCTCTTCGTCGTAAAACCTCCTGAACAGCTGCCGTGTCTGCAAGGCAGCCGCCAGTAATTCCATCGCAGCGCGAAAGACGCGGAGCAGAAACGGATTTTCGCGGAAGCCCAAAGATTTTTTTATGCGGCCCATAAAATCCGGCAAAATGAAATTTCCAAGGCAGAAAGAAACAGGCGCACAAGAAAAAAGCCTCCGGCGTAAAAG
>CAZSHF010000014.1:0-42968 GCA_964606655.1 uncultured Treponema sp. | reverse complement strand
TGTTTTTCAAATCGGAACCTTGCCTACGTGCATTTTTTATTGTTTGCAAAGAAAACTCGACATTTGACCTAATAGAATCGGTTGAGGCAGATTTTATTTTCGATAAACAAAATTTGTTTGCATAAAAATATTAAAAATCCGAAAGTAAAAAATATTCCCTAGCGATTTCGACAGTTTCAAATGAATCTGGCGTAAGTGAACTGTGGGGAAATTTTAAACGCGACACATATTTGCAAGTTGCCCGGAACGGAAACAATGTTGCGTTTGGAGAAGAAGGCGGAAAAAGAGCGGTTGCATTAAAAGAGGAATTTGAGAAAACCTTAGAGAAAAATGCGCGGATTGGAACAATTCATGTTGTCTGCAATTTCAATGACCATTTTGGAGCATCCAGAAATTCTCTTTGGTCATTTTCATCGATGGATGAGAATTGGTCTGGCGGAGAAGCTTCTATCCACGAGCTTGGACATAGTATTGGAAATCTGGGTGATGAGTACAACGTGAGAGGCGAAAAGGCAAACACTTCAAAGATAAAAGATAATGTTCCTTGGAAAAAATTTTTAGGATTCAGAGGAATTGGAATTGTTCACAATGACAATCAAGTCGCGCCAGACAATTATATTCCGACTAATTCTTGTATTATGAAAACGGTCGGACATCCGTCTTTCTGCGAGGTTTGTAAACATTCTTTGGCGGTTCGGATGAGTTCTTCGATTTATCGCGAAAATCCGAATCCAGTTTATGCCGCGGAACCGGAAATAACATTTTCTTATAAAGATATAAACGTCCGCACAATTATTCAGAATCTTCAAGAAATTGAAAGAAATATAAAATTTTGTATAAAAGTTACAGATTCGTATGGCAAAGTTCACGAAATTTTCAACGAATATAAACTTCCGGCTTTTAAACCTTTTGACACAGACGAATCTTGCCTGTCGATAGCTGTTTCTGCAAAAGATTTGGGATTTAGCTTTTCTGTCATAGAAGGACAATTGATTGATTCCGACACAAACGAGATTTATTCTACGTATAAGTATTAAATTTCTTGAAAATAAATATTCTGGAAAAAAAACATTCTGAGCTGAGAAAATTTTTATGAAGATTGAAAATCGGTTTTAATCGCAGAAATCCTTGCAGAACCAATTCTTTTAATCGACACACTTTGAATCGGCTTAGAAATTTTTCCGAATAACCGTAGAAAAACAATCTCGTTTTCTGTATAATCGCGTTATGATTTTTTGGACATCAGAAAAAAAATATTGCTTTATCGGTTGTCTAATTGTCAGTTTTTATTTTGTTATCAATTGCGGAATTCTTTTTTAAGGATTCCGTTTTTTTTGCTTAAAACCTTGTTTTGTCGGATTGTGTCTTGAAAAACATCGCTCAGTTTGACAGACAGATTCTGAAAATTGATTTGTTTATTATAGGAGTAAAATAGAAAATGAAAAGAGAAGACATCAACAAAGTTCTTATAATCGGTTCCGGTCCGATTGTAATTGGTCAGGCTTGCGAATTTGATTATTCGGGAACTCAGGCTTGCAAGGCTTTGCACGAGCAAGGTTATAAAATTGTTCTTGTGAATTCAAATCCTGCGACGATTATGACTGATCCTGTCATGGCGGATGCGACTTATATCGAGCCTCTCAATGTTGTCCGCTTAAGCCAGATTATTGAAAAGGAACGGCCGGATGCTCTTCTTCCGAATCTTGGTGGACAGACTGGACTGAATATGGCGATGGAACTCAGCAAGGCTGGCGTTCTTGATAAATACGGAGTAAAAGTTATCGGCGTAAATCTTGACGCGATTGAAAGAGGAGAAGACCGCGAAGTTTTCAGGGAAACAATGAAATCTCTCGGAATTGAAACGCCGCGTTCTGGAATTTGCCATTCTGTTGAAGGCGCGGAAAAAATCGCTGAAGAAATCGGTTTTCCGCTTGTTGTTCGCCCGGCTTATACAATGGGCGGTCAAGGCGGCGGATTTTGCTACAATGTTGAAGAATTACGAACAATCGTAGCAAATGGCTTGGAGTTATCGTTAACTCATCAATGTTTGATAGAAGAGTCAATTTTAGGTTGGGAAGAACTTGAAGTTGAAGTTGTCCGCGATTCAAAAAATCAGATGATTGCAATTTGCTTTATTGAAAATATTGATGCAGTTGGAGTTCACACTGGTGATTCTTTCTGTTCTGCCCCATTTTTAACAATCGACAAAGAACTTGAAAATCGGCTTAAAAAAATGGCTTTCAAAATTGTTGAGTCAATTGGCGTAATTGGCGGAACGAATGTTCAATTTGCTCACGACCCAAAAACTGGTCGAGTTGTTATTATCGAAATAAATCCTAGAACTTCTCGCTCTTCTGCTTTGGCTTCAAAAGCAACAGGCTTCCCAATCGCTTTGATTTCGGCAAAACTCGCGGCAGGACTTACGCTTGATGAAATTCCTTATTGGCGCGATGGAACTTTGGAAAAATATACGCCAGGCGGTGCTCCTGATGGCGATTATATCGTTTTAAAATATGCACGTTTTGCATTTGAAAAATTCCGTGGAGTAAAAGACGAACTTGGAACATCAATGAAAGCGGTTGGCGAAGTTATGTCTATAGGAAAAACTTTTAAAGAAACTTTCCAAAAAGCAATCCGCGGACTTGAAAACGGCAGAAGCGGTCTTGGTTTTGCAAAAGATTTCAATAAAAAATCTGCTGAAGAACTTTGCGAAATGCTAAAAACTGCTTCTAGCGAACGATATTTCCAACTTTACGAAGCAATCAGAAAAGGCGTTCCTCTCGAAAAACTTCACGAAATCACTTATGTAAAAATGTATTTCCTTGAACAAATGAAAGAACTTGTTGATGAGGAAGAAGAGCTTTTGAAAAATATGGGTTCACTTCCATCTGATGAACAACTTAAAAAAGCAAAACAAGATGGATTTTCTGACAAATATTTGGCAAAAATTCTTAAAATTTCTGAAAAAGATATTCGCAAGCGACGAAATGAGCTTGGCATCAAAGAAGCATGGCTTGCTGTTCCTGTTAGCGGCGTAAAAAATGCAAATTATTATTATTCAACTTACAACGCGGAAGATAAATCTGTTGCAAGCAACAATAAAAAGAAAGTTATGATTCTTGGTGGCGGTCCAAACCGAATCGGACAAGGAATCGAATTTGATTATTGTTGTTGTCATGCAGCAATGCAACTTAAAGAACTTGGCTACGAAACAATCATCGTAAACTGCAACCCAGAAACTGTTTCTACAGATTACGACACTTCTGACAAACTTTATTTTGAACCAATCACAACAGAAGATGTTTTGCAGATTTACGAAAAAGAAAATCCACTTGGAGTAATCGTTCAGTTTGGGGGACAGACCCCTCTCAACATTGCACGCGAGCTCAAAGAAAATGGCGTAAACGTTTTGGGAACTTCAATCGATTCAATTGATGCAGCCGAAGACAGAGACATTTTCCGCCATATGATGGAAAAACTTGAAATCCCAATGCCAGAAAGCGGAATGGCGACTAATTTTGAAGAAGCAAAGCAGATTGCGGAAAAAATCGGTTATCCGATTATGATTCGTCCTTCGTTTGTTCTTGGCGGACGCGGAATGGAAGTCATTTATGACGAATCAACGCTCAAAGAATATGTTGAAAAAGCAGTTGGCGTAACTCCAGACAGACCTTTGCTTATCGACAGATTTTTGAAAAACGCACTTGAATGTGAAGCCGATGCACTTTGTGATAAGGAGAATGTTTACATTCCAGCAGTTATGGAACACGTGGAACTTGCAGGAATTCATTCGGGAGATTCTGCCTGCGTAATTCCTCCAGTTTCGATTCCAAAAGAAAATCTTGAAACAATAAAAAAATACACCGAAAAAATTGCGGAATCACTTCACGTTTGCGGACTTATGAATATGCAATATGCAATCGAAAATGGAAAAGTTTACGTGATTGAAGCGAATCCTAGAGCAAGTAGAACGGTTCCATTAGTTTCAAAAGTTTGCGACACACAAATGGCTCGTCTTGCAACTCGTCTTATGCTTGGCGAATCACTTGATTCATTAAATTTAAAAGATAAACAAATTCCGTACCACGGAGTAAAAGAAGCAGTTTTCCCTTGGAATAGATTTCCGGGAGTTGACCCAATTCTTGGACCAGAAATGCGTTCTACAGGTGAAGTTCTTGGACTTGCAGAATCTTTCCCAGTTGCATTTTACAAAGCAGAAGAAGCAGCTGGTTCGGAACTTCCTCCAGCACCAGAAGCTTGGGAAAATAAGAAAGTTCTTCTTTCTTTCAGCGACAAAGAAGGCGCGGCAAAAGAACAGGTTCTTGCAATCGGAAAAACGCTTTCAAAAGTTGGATTTACGCTTGTCGGAACAGAAGGAACTGCGGATTTTTACAATGCGAACGGAATAAAATGCGGAGTTGTGAATAAAATCGGCGCAGGCCGTCCTGATGTTGTCGATTTGATTATGAACAAAGATGTTTGCCTTGTAATCAACACGCCGAAAGCAAAGCGAAATTATGAGGAAGACAGAAAGACAATAAGAAAAGCCTGCCTTAAATACAAAATTTCGTACATAACAACTTTGGCTGGAGCCTTGGCGGCAGTTCAGGGAATTGAATCAGTTCACAGCGGAAAAGGCGAAGGCGGAGTTTATTCTTTGCAGGAACTCCATAGTCTGATAAAATAAATGCAAACATATTCTCCGAAAACTTATGGAAGCATTTGGAAACTTTTGAAAACCGAAGTTTTCGGAGAACTGTTTTTAGAAAACACGAAAAACTGGAGGAACAGAGATTTATGGATTCATTTAAAGAGGACAGAAATTTTTATATCAAAAACGGCGATTTGATAGAAAAATATCACAGAAAACTGAACAACCTTGTGGAAGACGCATTCAGAATCGAGGTAAGAAAAAACAGCCTGAATTCTGATATGCTGAATCTTCTGAACGAACTTGTTTTTGAAAAAGAACAGCTTGATAAAAACAAGAACGAAATCTAAATATCCGAAATCGAAATTTTTATCAGTTTTCCTAATTTTGAAAGATTTTTGGAGAGTGTCACAAAATCAAAATCTCCGGGCGCTTTTACAGTCAGCCGGATTGAGTATTTCTGCTTTTCGATTGATTCAGACATATTTGTGTCTTTTATAACAAGTCCGGAATTTTTTATGTTTTCTTTGATTTTTGAAAAATCAAATTCCGTGTCGCTGAATTCCAGAAGAAGAAGTTTTGTTTTCTGCGCAGGGAAAAATTTCCATTCGATTCTTTCAAGAATAAGAAGCGAAACCAAAATGATTGCTAAAGTTGTTCCGGCGATAAAATATTGTCCTGTTCCGCAAGCGATTCCTAAAGCTGCCGCAGTAAAAATAACGCCTGCTGTTGTAAGTCCGCGAATGTTCAATCCGTACTGAAGAATCGCGCCTCCGCCTAAAAATCCGATTCCTGTAACAATTCCTGAAGCGATTCTTGTCGGGTCGCCGCCGCTTAATCCGGGGATTTTTGTCATAATCGCGGAAATCATTGTCAGAACCGACGACGAAACGCTTATCAAAACGAGCGTTCTCATTCCGACTGTATGAAGCCGGCTTTTCCGTTCGATTCCAAGAAGAAGTCCGCAGACAAATCCAGAACAGATTTTTAAAAGACAATCCAAATAAAAATTATCCAAAGTCATAAACTTTCCCTTGTTTTAAGTTATCTGAAAAGTGAAAATCCGCCCGGAGATTTCGCTCCGGCTTTTATCCAGTTTGTGCTTGTTGAAACAGGTTTTTTCATCTCGTCGCAGGCTTTTATGTAATCTTTCAGCCAAGACGCAAGAGCTGAATCAGATTCTGCGGTTTCGTTCTGGTTGTCGCCTGTAATCAGCAAAACCGCAAGATTTTTGTTTTCAATTTCCTGAGCCGCAATATTTTCCGCAAAAGTCGCAAAAGCCGCTTCCGCTGCGGAAACGATTGGATTTGAAGGATTTACATTCATTTTTTTCAATGCGGAAGAATGAACAACTTCGTTCATAGTCGGATTTGTTTTTAAAATAAAAACCAGTTTTGCCTTTGAATTGTGCTGCTGAACTCTGTTTACAATTTCAAGCGCAAGATATTGAAATCCAAGAACCATTGAATCGCAGGCTCGCGCGCAAATGTCTGTTGAACACGAAGCGTATTTTGAAGTGAAATAAGTCGCGTCAAAATAAAGAATAAAATTGTCGGTGAATCCGTTTATTGTTTCAGCCTGAATAATCAATGAGCGGGCAGAAATCGCGGAATCCCGGTTCCATTGGGCAATTGAAATTCCAGAAGATGTCGAAGATTTGTTGTTCTGTGAATTTTCCTGAAGATTTTCAGAAATGTTTCCTGCCGCGACAATATTGAATTCTCCAAGCGCAAGGTTTTCAGCAAAATCCTCTGAATCCGGAAAATCTTTTCCAGCAATTAAAATGTTTTTATTCATGCGGAAATTATAACATTTATTCCGTCATAAAGAAAATACAAGAAAAATAATTTAATCGGCAGAATTTTGTGCAATAAAAAAACTTTTATAGTAAAAAACGTTCAATTTATTTATTATGTCGTTATGAAGAATTTACGCGATTTGCTTGGAAAACAGATTTTGTTTCTTGATGGAGCGTCTGGTTCGATTCTGCAAAGTTGGGGATTAAAACCTGGCGAACTTCCTGAAACTTGGAACTACAAATATCCTGAAAAAATTGTTCAGCTTGGCTACAATTATTTTTCTGCTGGTTCAAATATTATTTACACGAATACATTTGGCGCTTACAAAACTAAATTTGGCTTGGATTTGAAAAAGATTGTTCATGGCGGCGTAAAATGTGCAAAAGAAGCACGAGAAAAATGGATTTCTGAATGTAAAGCGAACGGAAAGATTGCACAAGATTGTTTTGTCGCGTTAGATATTGGTCCGTGCGGAAAACTTCTTAAACCGATGGGCGATTTGGATTTTGAAAATGCAGTTGATATTTTTAGAACGACAATCGACTTTGGTCTTGAATCTGATGTTGATGCAATCGTGATTGAAACGATGAACGACGCTTACGAAACAAAAGCGGCTGTTGTTGCGGCAAAAGAGGCTCGTGAAGCGGCGAAAAAAGATGACAAAAATGCGGAAAATTATGTTCCGATTTTGGTGACAAATGTTTACGATTTGCAATGTCATCTTTTAACTGGAGCAAATCCTGAAACAATGGTTGCAATTCTTGAAGGACTTGGCGTTGATGCTCTTGGATTAAACTGTTCGCTTGGTCCAAAAGAAATGTACGAACCTGCAAAACAACTTATCGAGTCAGCGAGCATTCCTGTGATTGTAAAGCCGAATGCTGGGCTTCCGCATGAAGTTGATGGAAAAACAGTTTTTGATGTTGGTCCAGAAGAATTTGCTAGCGAAATGAAGAAAATTGCAGAACTTGGAGCAGCGATTCTTGGTGGATGCTGCGGAACAACGCCGGAACACATTTCTACATTGAAAAAAACACTTTTCGCGGACATAAACATTTCTTGTGGCACGGAAAACAAATCTAGCGATTCCAAAAACGTTTCTTCCGCAAGCGAAAATTTTATTCCGCTTTATAAATCAATCGAGCAGAAAAACAAAACGATTATAGCTTCTTATACGCACACAGTTCAAATTGGCGGAGATGCAGTTCCGGTTCTTATTGGCGAACGAATCAACCCAACTGGAAAAAAGAAATTTAAGGAAGCATTACGAAACAAAGATTTGCCTTACATAATTCATCAAGGTTTGGAACAAGAAGAAGCGGGTGCTCACGTTCTTGATGTGAATGTCGGACTTCCTGAAATCGATGAAAAAGAAATGATGGTAAAAGTAATGACGGAACTTCAATCTGTTACAAATCTTCCGCTTCAGATTGATACAAGTTCGCCCGAAGTTATGGAAGCCGCGCTTCGTCGCTACAATGGAAAACCGCTTGTAAACAGCGTGAACGGAAAACAGCACATTATGGACGCAGTTTTTCCGCTCGTAAAAAAATATGGCGGCGTTGTTGTTGGACTTACAATCGATGAAGAAGGAATTCCTGAAACAACGGAAGGTCGCGTTCGAATCGCAAAGAAAATCTATGAAAATGCGGCAAAATGGGGAATTCCTAAAAAAGATGTGATTATCGATAGTTTGACAATGGCGGTTAGTTCGGACACAAACGCGGCAAAAGCAACTTTGCAAACAATTAAAATTGTTCGCGATGAACTTGGCGGTTCGTCTGTTCTTGGCGTTTCAAATATTTCGTTTGGACTTCCGAATCGTCCGTTTGTAACTTCAACATTTTTTACTTTGGCAATGCACAACGGACTTGGTGCTGCGATTATGAATCCGCTTGATGACGAAATGATGAAGGCTTGGCATTGTTTTGTTTTGCTTGAAGGCAAAGACAAAGATTGCTTGAATTATCTAAAATTCAGCGAAAAATATGATGAAAAGAAAAAAAACGAATCTGACAAAGCGGCGTTAAGCGGAGTTCAAAGTGCGGTCAATGCAATTTATTCTTCGTTTCCCAGCTTTGGGCAGGTAAATCCTGCCATTTTGAAAAACATTGGTGATTTCGAGAGCCTCAATCACCAGAATAGTTCTCTCAATCAAAACGCAGCGGTGGTTGAGGCTCTCGAAACCACATCAAGTTCAACCACCACAATAAATGCAGAATTCGCAGAGCCGCCTTCTGGAACTTTGCAACACGCGGTTATTCACGGATTGAAAGAAGATTCCGCGCGTTTTACAGAGCAGCTTTTGAACAACGGAACTGCTGCGGTTGATGTAATTGATAAAAACTTGATTCCCGGACTTGATTATGTCGGAAAGAAATTTGAGCAGAAAAAAATGTATCTTCCGCAGCTTTTGATGGCGGCGGATGCGGCTAAATCTGCGTTCGAGGTTATAAAATCTTACCTTGAAAAAACTGGACAGAAAGGTGAGCCAAAAGGAACTTGCATTGTTGCAACTGTTCACGGCGACATTCACGACATTGGAAAAAACATTGTGAAAGTTCTGCTTGAAAACTACGATTTCAACGTTATTGATTTAGGAAAAGATGTTCCGCCCGAAGTTGTCGTTGAAGCCTGCAAAAAAGACCACGTTGAACTTGTTGGACTTTCCGCTTTAATGACAACAACTGTTCCAGCGATGAAAGCGACAATTGAACTTTTGCGAAAAGAATGTCCTTGGGCAAAATGTTGCGTTGGCGGAGCAGTTATGACGCAAGAATATGCAGATTCAATTGGCGCGGATTTTTACGGAAAAGACGCAATGGACACAGTGAAATATGCACAGAAAGTGTTCGGAATCGATAAACAAAATTTTTCTTGAAAATATTTTTTTGTGGATTACAATAATAATCCGAAACTAAAAATCGCAAAAAAATTCTAAAATCACAAAAAAATTTTAGGACAAAAAAAATGATTTTTCCTTAGAGGAGTCTTTGACAATGGAAAACAAAAAAACTTGGGCAAAGCGGATTATTATCGGCTTTGCAACTGTGGCTGTCATGTGTGTTATTGTTTTTGTTTCCGCGCATAAAGGATTCAGAAAAAATGCTGACACTGAACTGCTTGCAAAAACTGAATTAAAAACTCTTGAATTCAAATCAAGTCTGAACGAACAGCTTACATTGGTTCGTCAGATGATGCGTTCTCCGGTTATCATCGGATTCTTGGAAAATCCGAATGATTCGGCGATGAAGAAAATGGCTTACTCAGAATTCGAATCGTTTCAATCCGCGTTTTTAAGCAAATCGCTTTTCTGGGTTTCTGACACGAACAAAGAATTCTATTCAGGAATGAAATTTTCGTATGTTGTCGATCCGTCGGATCCGACTGAATATTGGTACAACATGACAATGCACGAAACCGAAGAATATAATTTCAACATCAACTACAATCCTGCTCTTAATGAAACAATGCTTTGGGTGAACGCAGTTGTCCGTGACGAAAACAAAAAATCAATCGGAATTGTCGGAACAGGAATTCCGCTCACTGATTTTATAACGAATATGTACAAAGGGCTTGAAAAACATATCACAATGTATTTGTACAACGATTCTCTTGAAATAACAGGAGCGGCTGACCAGTCGATTCTGAAAGACAAACTGATTGTCAGCGAGGAACTCCCGGATTTAAAGAACGCGAATCTTTTGACTGAAAAAACGATAACTTATTCGACTGACAAATGGGAATTCGCGCTTTCGCCGCTCAATCTTGTGAACTGGCACATGGTTATGGCAATTCCTTTGACAGCAGGTGAATTTTTGCAGAACGCGGTTTCTTCGTTCTTTATTTGCCTTGTGGTTATAATCATCGGAATCGCCGTGTTTGTTGCGGTGAATCTTGTTTCGCAAATCACGATTTTAAAACGCGCGACCGACGACCTTTCTTCAGGAAACGCGGATTTGACACAGCGGATAACTTTTGAAAAAACATCGATTTTCAAAATATTCAATGAACTTGTCGAAAGCCTGAACCGGTTTATCCGGAAACTTCAGGAAATCATGACGAATGTAAAAAACGCCCGAGGTTCTCTTGATGAAAGCGGAACGAATTTGCGCGACTGCACACAGGATATGTCGGCGGCAATCACACAAATCAGCGCGAACATCGGAAGCGTGGAAAACGCGATTTCGGTTCAGAACGAAAGCGTCGCAGAAACTGCTGGAACTGTAAATGAAATTTCCTCAAACATTGAATCGCTAGACCGGATGATTTCTTCGCAGGTTGACAGCGTGAACCAAGCCTCGTCGGCAATCGAAGAAATGATTGGAAACATTGAATCTGTAAACAATTCTGTCACAAATCTTTCAAATGAATTCAATGTTCTCCGCGAACAGACGGAAAAAGGCGTTGTAAAGCAGAACGAAATAAACGAACGTATCATGAAAATCAAAGACCAGTCGGCTTTGCTTCAGGACGCGAACACAGTTATTTCGGCAATTGCGGAACAGACAAACCTTCTTGCGATGAACGCGGCGATTGAGGCGGCGCACGCCGGCGAGGCTGGAAAAGGATTTTCTGTTGTCGCAGATGAAATCCGCAAGCTTTCTGAAAATTCTTCGAGCCAGTCAAAGACAATCGGCGCTCAGCTTAAAACGATTCAGGACGCAGTCGCAAACATTGTTGAAGAATCTGCCGCGTCGCAGGAAATTTTCAGTTCTGTTTCTCAGGAAATCGGTTCGACAAGTTCTCTTGTCCAGGAAATCACAGACGCGATGCGTGAACAGAAAATCGGCTCTCAGCAAATCAGCGAGGCTTTGAATGTTCTGAACAACAATTCTTCGGAAGTAAAAAGCGCGTCAAAGGAAATGACAATCGGCAACAAATCGATTCTTGAAGAAATTGTCCGCCTGAAAAACGCGACAAACGAAATGACAACAGGAATGCAGGAGATGTCCGCCGGAACCAGAAAAATCAATGAAACTGGAAACACTCTTTCTGATGTTTCTTCGCAGATGGACAACGCAATCCGCGAAATCGAAAGCGAACTCGATCAGTTCAATGTTTAATTTGCAGGAGCGTCATTTAAAAATTCAGATTAGCCGAATTTTATGATATAATCTTCTATTATGAAATATGAAAACCGCTGAAATCTGCGAAATGTGAAAACATTTTGAGAATGAAAAGTGAGAACTTGGAGGATTTATGCTTAAATATTTGGTTAATCTTTTAAAAGCGTTCAACGCGAATGTAAAGCCAAGCCAGATTGCGAATTCGTTCTGCATAGGACTGATTTTAGGTTTTATGCCGAAAACCAATCTGCTTTGGTACATTCTTTTGGTTTTCTTTGCTTTTGTCCGAATAAATAAATCTGGTTATTTTATTATGATGATTGTTGGAGCGTGCCTTGCTCCGCTTGCCGATTCCTTGTTCGATAAAGTCGGCTATGCGGTTCTGACTTTCGCGCCATTCGAGAATTTTTTCGCTTGGCTTTTGGATATTCCTTTCGTCGGATTCACAAGATTCAACAACACGATTGTTTGCGGTTCTTTAGTTTGCGGAATCATTTGCTACATTCCGCTTTACGTTTTGATGTTCTTTGCAATAAAAGCCTGGCGAAAATGGATTGCGCCAAAATTCAACGATTCAAAACTTCTGAAGACGATTTACAAGATTCCGCTTTTGGGAAAAATCGTGAGCAAAGTTTCGGCAAACTAGTTGAAAGCGAGGAAAAAAATGGCTGCAAAAAAAACTGAAAATAAAGACAAAGAAAATAAAAAATCAGAACTTTCCAAAACGAAAGTTTCACAAAAGAAAGAAGTTTCGGACACAAAAGAATTCTCTGAAAAAACGCCGGCGAAAGTTTCAAAAAAGCAGAAGAAAGTTAAAGTTGTTTCTGCAAAAAAACTTCCTCCGCTTTTCAAAAAATCTTACACAACTGAAAAATACGAAAAGAAAATCGGAAAACATATTTACATCAAATCTGACCGCGAATTCATCGACAAAATTTTCGCTCCGGCAAAAGATAAAAAAGGTCGCGATGTTGTAAAAGTTGATTTGACAAAAAATCTTCCAAAAACAGATGTAAAACGCTACAAAGTTCTTGCAAAACAAATAAATGCTCAAAAAAGCGGAATCAAAGTTGTTCCGCTCGTTGCAGTTGTTGTTTTAATCGCTGCGATTGGAATTTGTTTTACACTTTTCAAAAATGTGATAATCAAAAAAGGAATTACTTCGGCAATGCAAGGAATTTTCCAGGCGAAAACTGACATTGCAAAAGTTGATTTCCAGTTTTTCGGTTCAAGTCTTGATATTCAAGGACTTCAGCAGGCAAACAAAGATAAACCGATGAAAAACCTTTTCCAAATGGACGACATAATGATTGATTTCAACTTGACAGATTTGTGCCGAGGAAAATTCCATGCGGAAAATTTGATTGTCGCGGGCGTTGCATTAAATACTGATAGAACAACTTCTGGCGAACTTCCAGCAAAAGTGAAAAAAGAAAAGCAAACTTCAGAAGAAAGTGCAATTGCTAAAAAAGCGGAAGAACTTAAAGAAACCGCGATGAACAGTTTGCTTGCAATGTTTGCGGATTACAATCCGGAAAAAATGCTTTCAGATTTGCAAGATCAACTTCAATCGCCAGCAGTCGCAACGGAAATTTCAACAAATGTTCAAGAAAAAGTAACAAAGTGGCAAGAAGTTCCTGCTCAGCTTCAAACACAAGTTACAGAATTCAGCACAAGCGTAAACGACGTAATTAAAACAGATTGGAGCAAAGTTACAGATCCAACAAAATTGAAAAATGCTCTTGAAACTTTGAATTCTGCTTACTCAAAAGGAACGGAACTTAAATCTTCTATTGAAACAACAACAAAAGAAGTTGAAAGCGATTCTAAAGAAGTTGCAGGTTACGCAAAACAAGTTGAAGACGCAGTTAAATCTGACTTAAATCTTGTTGAGTCAAAAATTACTGATGTAAAAAATCTTTTCAGCCCAGATGGATTAAAAGAAATTATGAACGAAGCGGTTCAGTCAATGCTTTATGCTGTTCTTGGAAAATATTATCCGTATGTAAATACGGCGATGGAAAAAGTAACAGAAATGAAAGCATCGTCTGCGGAAAAAAATGCTTCTAAAACAGAAAGCACTGATTCCAAAAAAGAAAAAAAGGCTAAGAAGGAAAAGAAAACTGAAACAAAACGAGAACGACTTCCTGGTCGCGACATTTATTTTAAGAAAGACACAGTTCCAAAACTTTTGATAAATAACGTTGTTGCTTCTGGTTATGAATACGGAAAAGAAGCAATTGAAGAAAATCTTTTGTTCAAAGGCGTTGCAACTGACATTTCAAGCAATCCTGATATGTACGGAAAACCTGCAAAAGCGGAAGCGGATTTTAAAATCGGCACGAACAAGAACAATGCAAAAGTCGTAGTTGATGCGCGAACAAACACAACTGCTCCGCTTGTTTATGCAGATTACACAGGAAATGGTTATCCAATTAATGCTGATGCGCAAGTTTTCTCGTTTGAATCAAAATCTGACATTAAGGCAAATATGTCTGCCGATTCTGACGGAAGTTTTAAAATTGGTGGAAATGTTGCTTTGTCGATGGACGGAATCAAAGGTTTTGAGTTTGAGCCAGTTCGCCTTTCAAATCTTTACAATAATGCGCTTGGCGGAATCAAAAATCTTACGCTTGGTTTCACGATTGATTACAACAAATCTAGCGGCGCTTCGGTTTCAATCGACAATCTTGACCGACTTGCAAGCCAGTTTGTAAATCCGATTACAAAAGCGGTTTCCGGCGAATTGAATTCAATCGCTTTGGAAGCACAAACAAAAGTTACAGAAATGCTTTCTGAAAAAACAGGAATTGCGACTGACAAAATTGCGCAGTTTACAAATATTCAAGGACTTATCGGCGGCCAGAAAAACGCAATGGATTCTTTGCAGAATCAGCTTGATTCAAAGAAAAAGGAACTTGAAAACCAGATTAAGAACGCAGCGAAAGGCGCGGCAACAGAAGCCTTGAAGAATATTATTCCGGGAAGCGAAAGTTCTTCTGGTTCAGGCGACGCAAAAAACGACGCGGCTTCCGCTTTGAAAAACGCGGCTGGCAGTTTGTTCAAGCGATAACAATTTGTCTTAGAAAAGGAGAATTTATGATTCGGCTTGATGACTTTACTTTTGACGGAACTAATTTTTTTGACATAAAAAACACTTGCACAGATTCGTGCGGACGCGAAAGTTTGAAAAACGAAATTACGGAACACAAAAACAAAAATCTCGAAGAAATCAAGTTGCTTCAGGAAGCGCTTTTTGCCGAATCTCGGGAATCGGTTTTGATTTGCATTCAGGCTTTGGACGCTGCAGGAAAAGACAGTTTGATAAAACAAGTTTTTTCCGGAATCAATCCGATTGGAATCGATGTCTACAATTACAGAACGCCTTCTGTTGAAGAATCAAAGCACGATTTTCTTTGGCGTTATCACAAAAATCTTCCGCCGCGAGGAAAAATCGCGGTTTTCAATCGGACTTATTACGAAGAGGTTTTGGTAGTAAAGGTTCACGAAGATTACAAAAACTACAATGTCGCTCCGCGCGTTTTGGAAGGCGATTATATCAAGCAAAAATATAAAGACATTTGCGACTGGGAAAAATATCTTTACAGAAACGGAATGCGAATCATAAAAGTTTTTCTTAATGTTTCAAAAGAAACGCAGAAAAAACGGTTTCTGGAACGAATCGAGCGCGACGACAAGCATTGGAAATTTTCCGCAAACGACATAAAAGAGCGCGCGTATTTTGAAAAATATCAGGAAGCGTTTCAGGATGCGATAAACAATACTTCCACAAAAGATTGCCCTTGGTACGTTTTGCCTGCCGACCAAAAATGGTTCACGCGTTATTTGCTTTCCGAAATCGTTTTAAACGAACTGAAATCAATTAATCCGAAATTTCCAAATCCTGCCGAATCGATGAAAGAAAGTTTTGCTGAATGCAAAAAACTTCTTCTTTCGGAAAAATGATTTTGTCTTTACGTTTTTTTGCGGTTTATGATTTTCGGAAAGTTTTCCGGAACGCGGCAGATTAGCTTTTTTTTGCGCTTCTCTGCAAAGTCATAGAATTTCTGCAGCCGGCAAATATCATCGAGACAATCACCAGAAGAACCACAAAAACGGCTGCGCTTATCGGAATCGCAAATTTCAATCCGACAATTCCCATGATTGTGAAATTTATGAACTTGAAGAAAAGCATGAAAGATTTGTAAAGCATATAATCCAGAAAAATAAAAATCGGGAAAACTATAATCCATTTGAATTTGAACACAGAATTCGGCGGAAGCCTTCCGTGCCAAGCCGCGATTCCCAATGCAATTGAACAAATCAAAATGAAAAGCGGATAAAGAAGTCTGTTCAAAATCGAAAGAACATAAAGTTCCGTCGCATAGCCGTATTTTTCAGCGATTCTGCTGAACAGGAAAATCGACGAAATGCTCATCGAATCGATTCCTGCCGACGCTTCTTTTAAAAGATTGAAATCGCTGTAATTTACCGGAAGAATTATGTAGCCGGAATCAGTGAATTTCGGTTCGCCTTTCTGCGCGGAAGGTTTGTTTATCACGCCTTCTTTTAGTCTGTCCACCGAATTCAAGATAATGTAAGGAACTGTAAAAATGTCTTCTTCAATTTCAAGAGATTTTTTCGCTTCATCGTCAAAATACGAAGTCGAGATTTCTTTCATTTTCGCGTAAGTTGTGTACGAGCCCGAAACATAATTTCCGTTTCTGTCCAATGTGAAAATGCAAAGTCCGCGAAGATACTGGACAAGGCTTTCGTTGCTTCCTGCCGAAGTTATTCCTTTTATAAAATAAATATCCGTCGTCCTGTCTTTGTGCAGAATCTTGAAATAAACATTGTTCGCGTTTTCAAAATTCTGAAGGCTTACGGTTTCGTCCGTGAAAAAATATTGGTTTTCAAGCCGTTCCTCAGCGACCGAAAGATAACGGGCAACATCAGGATCGAGAGAAAGCGATTTGCTTGTTTCGGAAAGAGATTTAAATACATAATATGCGTGAAGATTGTCGTGTTCATAAAGCGCAGTGTAGCCTTCAAGCTTTTTCGCGAAAATTCTTTGCTCTTCTGTTGTGCCGGAAAAACGCGCCTCGGAAATTTTGTTCCACGCTTCCGCCGCGATTTGCCGGATATTATTGTAGTTCACATCTTTCTGGTTTGTGATTGAAAGCGCTTCCTGAGCGTAAAAATGAGCACCGAACCAGTCTTCATTTTCAAGGCATTTTCTTGAAGTCAAAAGAAGTCTGTAAGATTCGGAAAGCGGATTTTTGTTTTCTGCAAGAGAATTTTGATTTTCGGAAAACTGGTTTTGATTAGTGGAGAAAAGAGTTTTGCTTTCGGAAAAACGATTTCGATTTGCAGCGGAAGGATTTTGTTCAAACGCGAAAGAATTCAGTTCGGTTTCCGTAGATGAAAGAATTTCCGCCATATCAAGATTTGTGCGGTTTCCGTCCGACATTTCAAGCTGCCTGATTGCGATTTCCGCTTCGTCCATCAGATCAGAAGCCTCTTTGTCCTGAGGATTTATTTCCGCCGCCATTCTTGCAAATTCGTGTGAAAGTTCAAATCTTCCGTTCTGATAAAGAGTTTTCGCGAAATTTTTATATTCTTTCTGGAGCTTCGGCATTTCCTCATAAGTTTTTGTGTTTTTGTTCACAGCAGGAAGAACGATTTCTGAAAAAATCGTGAGAAGGAAAGCGAACGCAACTCCGGTCAGAAGAACGCTTTTAAAACGCGAAAACATCGCCGGCGAAAAACGCGTCAGGCTTCCTTGATAATTTTTCCCGAACTCAAACGAAAATCCAAGAAGAACGCAAGTCGCCGCAATTCCCGGAAGAAATTCGCAGAAGATTTTCAGGCTGCACGCAAATTTATATGATTTTACGGTGCGTTCTATCAGTTCAGGAAGCGGAACAAAGAAGAATCCCCAGACAATGCTTCCGACAAAAGCCAGAACAAGAAAACTGACAGAAATTATCGCTACATTTTTGATTTTCATATTTTTCCTCACAAAAATTCAGGTTTTCGCCGGACTCGTTTAAATATGTTTTTTCCTGTTTATCGAATTAAAAATGATTCCCAGAATTATAACCAGAATTCCAAAGAAAACATTTATCGCGACCAAAGGCAATTGAATCAGATGAGTCTGAAAATATTGAAGCCGTGAAAATTCGCTTCCGTAAAAAAGCCTGTTAAGAAAAAGGCGCACATAAAAAAACGAATCAAGATAATAAACTGTGTTCAAAATAATCGCGGCAAACTGAACAACCAAAATGTAAGTCAGATTTATCATTCGCCAGGAGCTTACAGAAACAAAAGCGTACGCGGAAGCCATAAAAAATCCGAGAGAGCAAAAGCAAATCCAGCTGATAAATCCGTTGTTCCAGGAACGGAGAACAGAATTATAGAAAAATTCCAGAACTTTTATCGTCTGTTTCGGCGTGTCTTTCATGTTCTGTTTGATTAAAACGTCTTTGTAAGGTTTTGCGGTTTGCGAAAATTCTGAAGTTTCTTTTGTGTCCAGAATGATTTTGTTCCCGAATTTTTCAGAATTCTGTGAATCAAAAAGCTCAAGGACTTCAGCAGAATCAGTTTCCAGATTTTCGTTCTGAATGAAATAATAAATTTTTCCGTTCACTTCGCGGAAATAACCTTCGCTTAAAGGAATTTCAAGCTCATCGTTTAATTTTGATTCGGCGGCGGAAACATTGAAAGCCGCAATCTGCTGGCTTTCTAAAAACGAGTTACGAACAATCTGAGAAAGCGGAAAAAGCCCGAACCAGACAGCAATGCATAAAACCACATAAGTTATTGTTGTCGCGACAGGATTTGAAAGATGCCGGACTTTGTAAATCAGCATAAACGGAATCATAAGAAGAAAAACGGCAGGCGCATTTTCTAAAAGCCCAAGGATATAAAGCGACTTCGGAAAATCAACAGAATGTCCCGCGACAAGATTTTCTATCGTTGTGAACTGAATATAAGTCATCATTCCGACAATCAATGCGGCTATCAAAACCACAAAAAAATTCGCTATCATCTCAAGGGATTTTTTCATTGTTTTCCTCGAATAAATTTCTCTGTTATTTTATCGGAATTAAAAATATCAATGTTTAGATATTTAGATTTACGTTTTGGAGTCAACATTCTGATTCGGGATAAAATATTCTTGCGGCAGAGAACAACCTTGTGTTTTTTTTAACAAAGACAATCGTCAAGCAAATAAAAAAGGCAGCTGCGTTTTTGTTCACAGTTGCCTTTTTCGCCTTTTGTTTAAATCCGTTTAGTCTTCAAAAACCAGATTGATTATCAGTTTGCCTTTTTTCTTTGTGTTTGAATTTGACTCGGCATCGTCGCCAGTTGTTTCCGCAGTCGGAGTAAATTCCGAAGCGCTTGCGGTATTAAACCCGGACGAGAACGAAGTCGCGTTTTTTTCCGCGTCAGTTTTTGCTCTTGTCGGATTGGAAGTTGTCGAGTCGGAAAAATCTGTTGACTGTCCGCCGGTAATCAAAACGCCGCCCGAAAAATTCGGATTTATGTCTGAGCCGGATGTGAACGAATTTGTTGTTCCGTCTTCCGGTTCTGGAGAATTGTCAGAAGTTTCTGATTCGTCAGAAGGATTTTCTCCGACCGGATTTGAGATTCCCAAATCTCTTGCAGGATTTACGCTTTCCGCAGGAACGACAATTACGCCGCCGTCAAAACATTCAACATTCGCGTTTCCGTCCATTTCAAAATCAGTTCCGCGGACAGACGCGACTGCAATCGGGTTTCGGACTGTATAACTTGTTCTTTTGTTTTCAGCATGGTTTACAGTTGAACGGACCGAACCTGTGTTCAGATAGACAGCAACATTTTCCCTTGAGTCTGAAGAAGTAAGTTTTTCAAGAGTTATTCGGGTAAGCGGCCCAAGTTTCATAACTGAATCCTTGTATTTTATGAGCGCTTCCGATTTAAAGCCTGTGGAAATAACTTCTCCTTCTCGGACTTCTGTATTTTTTGCAAGCGGAATCCAAGCGTTGTTTCGGTTTACTTCAACTTTTCCGGAAACAGAAATGACCGTCGCTGTGTCCGCAAATGAGAATGCCAAAGCGGAAGATGCAAGCAGCAAGACAAGTAGCGATTTCTTTACAAAATTAAACTTCATATAAAACCTCCGAAGTGTGCTAGAATACAACCACCGCTTTTAAAGCGATTTGTGTTTTATTATTTGAAGCGTCTTCGTTTTTCAAGTCAAAATATTGACCGAAAGACGCGCCTAATTGCAAATCTGTAAACAAATTGTACATCGCGTTTATATTCAGCTGTATTCCGTTGAAAGTGCAGCCGGATTCATTCATGTCGAAAACCGCGGCTGCTCCGCCTTTCAGATAAGCCGTTTTTCCGAACATCTTTGTCGCTGACAAGTCAAACTTCATCATCGAAGAATATTGCGGCTCGTCAAAGGCAAGAGTTGCTGTCATCGAAGTGAATCCTGTGAACGCGGAAAATTTTCCTTGATTTCCAGATGCATAAGTTCCGCTCAGATTCATGCTGAATGTCCGCGTAAAATAACCGCTCAAAGTCAAAACAGAAAGATTTGAAATCGTTTCAAAATTCACTGTTCCAAAAGAAGAATTCAGCGCGTAGAAAAGATTTTTCAAAATATAGCCGTTCAGACTTAAAGTTCCGTAATACCGGTTGAAATTATCGTTGTTCAAATCAAAGAACGCCCAGCCTTGAACAGAAAGCGACTGATTCGCAAACAAAGAAGGAAACGAAAAACTTAGTCCAGCAGGAACATATTTTGCGGAAAGCCTGTAGATTCCGTTTTCCGCCATTTGCCAGTTTGTTCCTTCCTTGTTGATAAGTGTAATGGAATTTGCGTTCAAAAATCCTGTGTATCCGCCGTAAGCGGTCGCATTGAACTTGTTGTTGGAATATTTGAACATAAGTCCGTCGCAGACTTGTGAAAAAATCATATAAGTCGCGTCGGAAATCCCGAATCGTCCGGCTCCGATAGAAATCCGGTTGTTTCCTGCAAATTTTTTGTTCAGCACAAATTTGAAAAGATTCAAATCAAGAGTGTTTGTAACCGGCTGAGAAGCGTTGTCGGTTTTGTCGTATTCAAATTCGTAGAACGCTTCTGATATAAAATAAGAAGAATTGTCTTTTGAAATCGGAACTTTAATCCATAAGTTAAAATCGTCAGTCTGCTCAAGTTTCAGAGATTTTATTGAATTGTCGCTGAAAGATGTTGTGTTGCTTAATTTTCCGCCCCATTCAAATGCGGACGCAAGACTTGCGGAAACAACAAACGCGGAAACTGCAAAAGCAAATTTTTTCATCATCTGTTATCTCCTTCTTCAGCTGATTCAATCGAATTTGAATTTGCTGAACCGTATCGTTTTTCGCCCATTGTATACATATTCAGAATGTCAGTTCCGCTAGGAATCATCGACGGATCAGAATTCTGGTTTACAACGCCGTCGTTCTTGAACTGCTTAAAAGCGTAACGACCGTTGCCGCCGGTCATTCTGAAAAACAAACCTCCGTTCAAATTCCAGAGTTTTGCGAAAAGCGTAGATGTGTTTTTATAGTTCGCAAAATCGCTTGGCTGAACATTTTTCGGAAGCAAGCCTTCTTCAAAAATCGCGTTCATTGCATCAACTTCAGTCGCGTCGTCAGACACAAGATTCTGGCAAACCGCGCATAAATAACAAACTTCGCCGAATGTGACTTTATCTTTTTCAAGCAGGCGAGTTATAAAATCCGCCGACTGAGAAAAGACAGACGAAGCGATAAAAAAGAGTGTTGTGAATAACAAAAGTTTTTTCATTTCTTACCCTCCAAAATATAACATCTTTATTATAAAACATCAAACAAATTTTGTCTAATTTTTTAATAAAATCTTCAGAAAAAATGAACAGATTGTTTTGCTCTGTTGCTTTGTGTTATACTTTGGAACATGAAATTTACAAGCACAAGAGACAAATCTTCTTCTGTCAGTTTTTCTCAGGCAGTTTTAAATTGTATGCCAAAAGACGGCGGATTTTATGTTCCTTATCAGACTGAAGATTTGCGACGCTGGATTTTGTATACAGACGAAACAACGCGGTTTTCTTCGATTGCGGGAACTTTGACATCCGCTTTTATAAATGATGAATTCAGTCCGATTATCTGCGAAACAATCGCGACAAAAGCGTTCAAATTTTCTCCAGAAGTCCGGCAGCTTGAAGACAATCTTTTTGTGATGGAGCTTTTTCATACGCCGACAGGAAAACACCGTGATTTTGGAATTTCGTATCTTGCTTCTTGCATTGAAACGATTCTTCAGCTGAACGGCGGTTCTGCGGTTTTTCTTGATGTTTCGACAGGAGAACTTGGAGCGAGCCTTGCGCTTTCCTTGCGCGGAAAGAAAAATATAAAATCTGTGCTTGTTTATCCAAAAGGTTCTGTTCGCGGAATGGAAGAAAGCGACTTTTTTTGGAACGGAGGAAATGTTTATCCGGTCGAAATCGACGGAAATGAAGAAGATTGCCATTCGCTTGTGCGGGAAATATTCAACGACAGAAAATTTATCGAGCAGAAAAAAATCACTGTAGCGAACACAGCGAATATCGGCCGGCTTTTGCCGCAGGCATTTTTTTATCCGTTTGCTTTTTCCCGAATCAAAAACAAAGTGAACGGAAACATTTATTATTCGCTTGCTCCGGGAAATTACAGCAATGTTGTCGCCGGACTTTACGCTTGGCAGTTCGCGCTTCCTTTGAACGGATTTATAATTCCTGCGACAGAATCGCTTACAGTTGACGCTTTGGGCGATCCTGTTTTTCTTGATTCGCTTGTTCCTGTGAACAAAAGAATTCCAGCCGATCCTTCAACGCCTTCAAATATTGAACGGCTTGAAGATGTTTTCTGCGCGAACAAAACTATGATGAAACATTTTGTCTTTCCAAAAACGATTGATGAAAAAGATGTTGATTCTGCCGCGAAGGAACTTTACAAAAAATACAAGATTTTTGCCGACAGGCACACTGCAAGGGCTTATGCCGCTTCTAAAATTGAAAGCGCAATGCTCGATGAAGGCGAATCTGCAACTGTTCTGGTTGCGCGGGATTCTCCTTCGCTTTCAGAGGATTTTGTTCAGCACACAATCGGCGAAGTTCCAGAAATGCCTGAATCTGTGAAAAAATCGCTTGAACCGATTGATTTGAACCGTCCGACAATAAAAACGGCGGAAGAACTGAAAACGATTATCGAAAAAATATAAGTGAAAGAAACGCGTGATGAGCGAATAAACAAAAATCCCCGAACTCATTAAAAGTTCGGGGATTTTTTGTCAGTGGTCATTTAGACATTCTACTTTTTGCTTGTTTTCTTAGAAGCTGCTGATTTTGCAGAACTTGCTTTTGCCGTATTCTTTGAATCTGCTTTTTTTGATTCAGTTTTCTTTTCCGCTTTTTTTGCAGGCTCGAAAACCTTTACAAATTCTTCGCATTTGTATCCTGATTCTTCTTTTGCAGAAAGAACTTTCGCGTATTCTTTAAGAATCGCGCTTTCGTCAGAAACATCCGAATCGAGCAAGGCGACAGCAAACGCGTTTACAATGCTTGAATCTACAACTTCCTTGTTGAACCAGATTACATTGTTGAAATTGTTCGCTCCTGAAAGAAGCGGCGCAGTTTCGTCGTCGGCGATTGCTTTTACAAGTTTGTAAGCGCCTTCTTTTGCGTCTTTTTCGATAAGTTTCACATCGATTGCTTTTGAAAGAGCAAAAATTTTTGAAAGTTCATAACGAACATCGCATTTTGCCGTTCCTGCATTGTGGAAATACTCGTTGAATTTTCGCGCGAATCCCCAAGTTTCAGCAAGACCGAGTTTTGCGTATTCTTTTACCATTTCGTAAGCGACAAGAAGCATTGCAAGCGAGCCGCTGTTTGTGAACGCTGTTTCAAGATATTCGTTCGCGGATTTTGCTTTTTTCAAAGCCGCCGGAACATCTTCAGAAAGTTTTGTTCCTTTGTTTGCAGCTGCGGAAAGAATCTTTGCAAGAGAAGCCGCAAAATTCTTGAACTGTTTTTCCGGCTCAGAAAGCTTGAATGCGTTTCCTGCAAAGTCGTTCGCTTTTGTGTAGAACGAAACCGCGGCGGAATGGAAAGTGTTCGTCAATTCTTTGGCTTCTTTCTTGATTTTCGCTTCCGTGAGTTTTTCTTCAGAAGGACTTAAAAGCTTTGCAACCGCTGGAATAAACGCTGTCGCAAAATTGGCGAAAGGCTGATACAAATCGCGGAACTGGATTTCTTCCCATTCAGTTTCCAAATCGTAGCAACCACGACCTTGCAAAGTGTCGCACAGAATCTGGTATTTGTGGTCGGCTGTGTCCGAAACTTCATGAATATCCATATAAATCTGATATTCAAATCCGTTTAAGCCAATGTACATTCCGCGTTCGCAAATTTCTTGGCTGCGTCGAACAAACCAAAGTCCAGAACGATGTTCGCGGAAAATGCAATATTTGTCGCCTTCGCCGTGAAGATTCAATCCTTCTGAAATTGACTTGCTTCGCATTTCTACGTGCTGTTCTTCGCCGGAACCAACTTTCACCGCATATTCGCAAGACTGTTTTATCCAACCTTGAGCACGTTCATATTTGTTGTTATAGAAAACAACAGAATATTCGTTTCCGCAAGAGTTTGAATAAGCAAAAATGTTTTCGTTTACGTGTCCGTTGTCCCAAACATCATAGAAAAGGAAGTTTTCTACGTTTGCGAAAATGTATCGCTTTTTCATTAATGGGAAAATGTCGTGCCAGTGGCGATTAATAAGATTCTGGTCTGGAACTTCGTTTTTGTACGCTTTTGTAAATTCCATTCCGTACTTTTCGGTAAATCCTTCAATCTGTCCGTGTCCGAACATTGGAAGTCCTGGCATTGTAACCATCAAAGTGCAAACGCCAAAATATTTGTCATCTTTACCAAACTGAGCAACCGCCGTGTCTTCGTCCGGATTGTTCATAAAGTTTACGTAACGTTTAAGAATTTGCGGGTCAAACTTAATTGTGTTCTTTACAGAATCGCGATATTTTTGGTTTTCCTCTTTTTTGAGCATATTCATAAACGCAGAATTGTAAACGCGGTGCATTCCCAAAGTGCGAACAAAGTAGCCTTCCATCATCCAGAATGCTTCTGCAAGCAAAAGTGTGTCTGGAACTTCTTTTGCAACTCTGTCTACAACTTCGCGCCAGAATTCGTTTGGAATTCTAGCTTCAAATTCTTGGTCAGAAAGACTAGATTCTGAACGAGAATAAATGTCTCCGCCACTTCCTGGCTTTGGATACCAAAGTCTACGAATTGATTTTTTTGCAAGAACCATTGCCGCATCAAATCGAATAATCGGGAAGTTTCGCGCAACGTGCAAAATGTCCTGCATAACTGCTTCGCGTGCTTCTGGATTCAAAAAGTCAATCTGCGCTGTATCGTTCCATGGCATTCCAGTTCCATCGTTTCCGTGGTAAATATAACGAGTGTCGCCGTTTCTAAAATCAACGCGCTTAAAAACAACTGAACAGTCAGAATGATTGTAATAATGGTCTTCCAGCCAAACGCCGACATTCGGATCCCACGAAAGATTTTCGCCATTAAATGTGTACGAAGAAGAAGGCGGATCGCGTCGCTGAACGAACAAATCCGGGCGGTTTACAACCCAGTTAGAATCCATTCCAGTGTGGTTTGGAACCATATCAGAAGCCAAGCGAATTCCGCGTTGCCAACATCGTGAACGAAGATTTGCCAAAGCGTCCCAACCGCCAATATTTTCCGCAATGTTGTAATCGTAAAGCGAATATGCCGAAGCTGCCGCCTCTGGATTTCCGCAAAGCTGCTTAATTCGTTTAGAAGCATTAGAACGCGTCCACAAACCAATAAGCCATAATCCTGTAAATCCTTCGTCGCGCAAAGCGTCAAGCTCTTCGTCTGGAATTTGGTCAAGGCGTGTTATCGGGCGTTCGTATTTTTTTGTGAGCTGGTCAAGCCAGACAAGCACAGTTTTCGCCATCAAAATCACGCAAGGCATCCAATCGCGGTCTGGACTGAACCGTTCGTACTCTTTCATCAAACCGTCATAATTGTACGGTTCCATATTCACATCGCCGCCGTTTATCGGACCTGCTTTCCAGAACATTTTCTCTTCTTCAGTAAGAGAATCGATTCCCTGCAAAAGCCTGCGAAGCCAGTCGCCAAGCAAAGTCGCCCAATACTGACGGATGTAATCAAGCTGACCTTTCAGGCTTTCAGGCGAGAACACAACTGGTTCGCGGAGCATATTTATCAAATCGTGATTGAACGGACCGAACTTCGGAAGTGTCTGGAACGTTTTCTGAATTGTCGCCCAAATTGCGTCGTAGTTCTTGTTTTTTGAAAGTTTTTCGTCGCTGAACATAATCGAAAACGACTTGAACGCAGGATTTTCGTTTGCAAGACGAAGCATAATCAGTTCTTCAAGAGTCTGCTCTCGGTTTGTTCGGGCAAGTCCAGTTCCTTCGTCAATGCAATCTTTTGAAAGATATTCTTCCGCGCTTATTTTTCCTTTGTAAACTTCAACAGGCGGAAATTCGTTTGTGAAATCCAGAAGGATTTTGTCAACTTCGGCTTTTGAAAACTGTTTGTCCAGTTCCGCAAGAACAGTTTTAAAAGCGTCAGCCTGTTTGTCGCGGCGGAAAAGCATACAGACGTAATGGAAAATCTCGTCAATCAATCCCATTGCGTTTACTGAACCGACGGAAACCCGTTTTTCGTTCTGACCGCGCGAATCAAAAACCTTGTTGAGTTTTTCTGTGAAAAGCCGGACAGATTTTAAATCCGCGATTATAACGTTGCCCGAAGAGGCGTAAAGCCGTTCGTCAAAATTACACAAATCCCGAATTTCTTTGCTTATGTGAAATTCGTTGTATGAAATATTCATAAAAGTTCTCCTTTGCCTAAATTATTTTAAGTGATTTGACTTGCTTAATCACCAATTTTTTTCGGCTTGTTTTATTTGTGTGCATCCGCAATTTTCTTGATTTTTGAAATCAAACTTTCATCCTTTGCAATTTCTTCAAGAAGACACGGAATTCTGTAAGTCCAGTTGAATTCGCTTACAGTTCCAGGAATGTTTATCCGTTCGTCGTCTTCTTTCTCGAGCCAATATTTTTTCTCGACTGAAAGAAAATCCTGGAACGGATGAATGCAGAAATCGCTGTTTGCAGAAGCAAGCGCAGTCAAAAACGCAAATCCTTTTTCCGGAGAATAAGGTTCTTCTGCAACACGATTTTTTGCCTCGTTATCCCAATCTTCAATTCCAAAATATTTTGGATAAGTTTTTACAAAAAGTTTTACGCCGCCTTTGTCTTCCGTCCACCATTGACGCAAAGTTGAAGAATCGTGAACTGAAGAAGTGCAGACTGAAAGTTTAGGAAGTTCCGAAAACTGAACAAAAGGCTGTTCGGGCTGTTCGTTCCATTTCCTTGACCAGCGGTAAACACGAAGCGCAAGAATCTTGTTTTTCGCCATAACGCCAGGAAGACAAGGAAGATTTGCTCCTAAATCTTCGCCGCACGGAATCATGTTCACGGAATTTGTCAACGCGGAAAGAATTTCGTCTGATTGTGTCTCCCAAAGCTCGTTTTCGCGTCTTGCAGCGTTTTCTATCAATCCGCTAAGTCTTCCTTGCTCGTCAAAACTCAAAGATTTCCAGGCCGTTGTTTCAGGATGCGTCCAAAGCGGAACAAAATTGTTTTCTGAAATTTCGATGAATGCTCTGTCTTTCCAAAAACGAGCCAGAATGTCTTTTACTCTGCCTTCCGCATCACCTTGACAGAATGAGCTTAAATCTGATTCGTAAATGTCTTTGTCGCCAAGAACAGATTTTTTGAAAAGCCAAAGTTCCTCGTTTCCGATTCTGTCGCAGAATTTTTCCATGATTTTTGTGGCACTTTCGTGATTCCAAGTTATGTTTTCAACTGCGCCAGTCGGAATGTGCGGCTGAGAAAGCCAGCGGATTCTGTCGTCAGCAAATCCAGCGTTATGAAATTCATCGCGTGTAATCGGAACATAAGGCTCTGTGTGTCCTAAAACCGCAGTTGTGTCGCGCGTCGGAATTGCCCAGATTCTGAAAAAACCAAGAATGTGGTCAAGACGATAAGCGGAATAATATTGCTCCGCGCTTTTAAGTCTGTCTTTCCACCAGGAATAATCGTTTTCTTTAAGATATTTCCAGTTGTAAGTCGGAAATCCCCAGTTTTGTCCGCTAGGATTTTCGCCGTCAACAGGAGAACCTGCGCGAAGATTCTGATTGAAAATGTCTGGAAGTGCCCAAGCATCGCAAGAATCTTCGTTCATCAAAATCGGCATATCGCCTTTTAAAAGAATTCCGCTCTTTTTTACAGCGTCGCTCGCTTTTTTGAACTGTTCGTTTGCGCGCATTTGTGTCCAAGCGTAGAAAAGATTTTCCTTCTGTTCAGATTTTTTTGCCCAGCGGGATTTGATTTCTTTTTCGCTCAAGTTCTTGTCTTTTTCGTTCCAGCTTTTCCAGGAAGCCTGCATATATTTGTATTTCAATGCTTTGTAAACCGCGTAATTCACAATCCACGGATTTTTCTTAATCCATTTTGAAAGTTCTTCCGTCGCTTCGCCAGTTTTTGCAATTTCAGTTGTCGCGTAAATTTCGCGAAGAAGTTCGTCTTTTTTGTTCAAAATTGCATCGTATTTGTAACGGCTTTTTCCGTCATAAGGATTTTCTTTTACAAACGAATCGTATTTTTTTGCAAATTTTTTGTCAGAAGTATAAATCGCTTCAAATTCCGGCAAAGCCTTTAAATCGATGTAAATTGGATGAAGCGCAAATGCGGAAAGCCCGGAATAAGGCGAAGATTGCGTTCCCGTGTCATTTACAGGAAGAAGCTGAATGACTTCGATTCCTGCTTTTTTGCAGAACTTTGCAAAATCGGGAAGAACAGTAAATTCTCCGATTACAGTGTTTTTTTTGGTCGCAATGGCACCCAACGGAATTGAAATGCCAGTCATTCGCGTAGAACTTAATCTACTTTTTGGTTCTTTAGAATTATTCATTTTGGTTCCTTAAATATTTCTTCAAAATTCTTGCGTATAACAATCATTATAACACGGGAATTTTCAATTGTGAATTTTAATCGGCAAATCCATAAACAAAAGAATGGATTATCGAATAAAGAATTTCGTCCGAAACTTTCATCGAGCCAGACAAAACTTGCCGGGCGATTGAACAGATATTCGACGAAAAAATCGCGCTGTAAAGTTCCTCCTTGCCTTTCATATTTCCGAATTCATTTGCGGAATTTTTAAAAAATTCCAGAAAGAGTTTTTCGATTTTCTTTGCGAACGGAAAAAACGCCGAGAAAGATTCAGATTCTTCCGGCGAATTCAAAAGATTTATCCTAAATCTGAAATAATCTGTGTTCCGTTCCGCGTAATCTATTTCCGCCTTTAAAATTTTCAAGAGAGATTCAAAAAACTTGTGTTCGTAAACAGCGGATTTTTCCAGAATCTGAATGTGGGCTGATTCGTTCTGATTGATAATTGATTCAAGAAGTCCGGTTTTGCTTTTGAAATAATAGTAAAGAGTCGGTTTTGTGATTCCGGATTTGTCTACAATTTCCTGAACTCCGACCGCATCAAATCCTTTTTCGGAAAAAAGTTTTGTCGCGGTTTTCAAAATGTGGTTTTCTGTAGAATCATTTTCGTTTGCCATAGGAAAATTATATACCGAGTGGTAGCAAAAAGCAAACAAAAACATCCGAATATTTCTTGATTTAGCGGAAGTTATCGCTCATAATTTACGGAACAAAATTAATTTATTCGATAGGAGCAAAAAAATGAATAAATACGAAGGAACTCAAACTGAAAAGAATTTGCAGGTGGCTTTTGCCGGAGAATCTCAGGCGCGGAACAAATACATTTACTTTTCAAGTGTCGCGGAAAAAGAAGGATTGGAAAAAATCGCTGAAATCTTCAAGAAAACTGCAAACAATGAAGAGCAGCACGCAAAAATGTGGTTCTCTGAACTTGGCGGAATCAACGGAACTGAACAGAATCTGAAAACTGCGGCGGACGGCGAAAACTATGAATGGACAGATATGTACGCAGGATTTGCGGAAACTGCCGACAAAGAAGGTTTTCCTGAACTTGCAGCGAAATTCCGTGCGGTCGCGAAAATTGAAAAACGCCACGAAGACCGTTATCGTTCGCTTTTGAATGACGAGGATTCAAGAGCGGAACTGAAGAAAAGTCAGGTCAAAGTCTGGGAATGTCTTAAATGCGGACACATTGTTGTCGGCTCGACTGCGCCGGAATATTGTCCGACTTGCGACGAATACAATCAGTATTTTGAAGTCACTGAAGAAAATTACGACTTGATTTTGACTTGGGGAAGATAAGTCTGTTTTACAAAAACTCCGCGAGCCGTTCCACATTTTCTTTTTTTGTCGCCCAGCTTGTTGCGAATCGGACAACTGTGTGGTTTTCGTCGTGTTTTTCCCAGAACGAAAATCGAACTTTTTTTGAAAGTTTCGCCATTTTCTGGTTTTCAAGAATCACGAACTGCTGGTTTGTCGGCGAATCAAACAGAAATTTGTAGCCTTTTTCGCTCAGAATATTTTTCAGGAGATTTGCGCAATCAATCGCGTTTCTGCTGATTTTGAAATAAAGATTGTCTGTAAAAAGCGTGTCAAACTGAATTCCCAAAAGCCGGCCTTTTGCCAGAAGTCCGCCGTGCTTTTTTATCAGATTTTCAAAATGGGCTGGCTCGTTGTTTTTTGTGAACACAACAGCTTCTCCGCAGAACGCGCCGATTTTTGTTCCGCCGATGTAAAAAACATCGCAAAGTTCTGCAATGTCGCGCTGATTCAGGTCGCATTTTTCGCTTGCAAGTCCGTAGCCTAATCTTGCCCCGTCGATAAAAAGCGGCATTTTGTGTTTTTTGCAGACATTGTAAATCGCGGAAAGTTCGTTTTTTGTGTAAAGAGTTCCGTATTCAGTCGGAAACGAAATGTAAACCATTCCTGGAAAAACCATGTGCTCCGCGTTTCCGTCGGCATAAAATCCTGAAACAAACGAGTCAAGTTCGTCCGCTTTGATTTTTCCCTTGTCCGAACGAAGCGGAAGGACTTTGTGTCCGGTAAATTCAATCGCGCCTGCCTCGTGGACAGAAATGTGTCCGCTTTCGGCGGAAACAACTCCTTCAAACTGCCGGAGAACGCAGTCGATTACAATCTGATTTGTCTGCGTTCCGCCTGAAATAAAATGAACTTTTGAGTCTGAACCGGAAAGTCCGCACGCGGATTTTATTTTTTCTCTCGCGCTTTCGCAGAATTTGTCGTGTCCGTAACCTGAAACTTGCTCGAAATTTGTTTTTACAAGCGCATTTAAAATTTCAGGATGCGCGCCTTCGATATAATCGCTTTCAAAATTCAGGATTGTGTCCAACTTTGTTCCCTCCAAAATTTTTCAGGAAAGGTCTGGTCAAATTCTTTTCAAGTTCTTTCCGAAATTTTTTTCAAAATGAATGATAACGTTTTCCTCTCGCTTTATCAATTTTCAAGGCTGCTGAACGACTTTTCAGTTTCATCGATTCTGAAAATCGACTTTTTATGCAATCTTGTGATAGAATAATTCTATGGAACACGAAAAACGAATCGCGCTTTTGATTGACGCGGACAACACTCAGATGAATAAAATCGAATCGGTCATAATGGAAATTTCAAAGGACGGAAAAGTTCTTGTAAAACGTGCTTACGGAAACTGGGCAAAAGGCACGCTGAAAAACTGGGAAGACACTTTCCGCCGGCTCGCGATAAAACCGATTCAGCAGTTTGATTATGTAAAAGGGAAAAACGCGACAGATATGGCTCTGACAATCGACGCGATGGATTTTCTCTACAAATCCGATTACGACAGTTTTGCGATTGTTTCAAGCGACAGCGATTTTACTCCGCTTGCGATAAAACTCCGGGAAAGCAACAAAGAAGTCATCGGAATCGGCGAAAAGAAAACTTCCGAATCTTTTGTCGCTTCGTGCGATAATTTTATTTATCTGGAAAATATGTCTGACAAAAACGAAAAACGCAGCAAGAACAAAAACAGAATTGAAAAATCCGCCGGAACAAAAGAATCAGAACAGAAAGAGGAAAAAGAAACAGGAACAGATTTGGACGAATATCTTCGGATTTCATACGAAACTTGGCAGAACGACGACGATTTTGTGGATGTTTCAATCGCCGGCTCTTACATAAAACGAATCAAGCCGGATTTTGACATTCGGGATTACGGGGCAAGAAAACTTACAGAATACATAAAAAAACTTCCGAATCTTTACGAACTGAAAAGCCACAGAATCGGCAACAAAATGATTTACGAATATAAAGTGCGCGACTGAAAATTTTCTGAAATTTGTCCCCCAAAAAAAAATGTCGACATTTGGGATGTTATTTTTTTATATAAATCTGCTACAATATCTTCAAAATGAAAGCGGAATCACTGACAAAGGAAAATGTTGTTTATTTTTTCAATAAGTACAAATACAATTCGGACGTGATTTACAATGTCGAGCGAAAGCTTCTGAAAGAATCTTATGATTTTCAGAAATGGGAAAAATTCCGCTCTGAAAGTTCTGAACTTACCCGAAAATATTTTGACGAAAACAAAAAACTGATTGAAGAATATGTGAATCCTGCAATCCAAAATCCTGAAAAACTCAATTCCGAAACGCTCAAGACTTTTCTTCTTCACATAACATTTTTTCTTTTTGAGAACAACATCGATTCTCATATTGTCGATGATTTTTTGGAATCGCTTTTAAATCACAAAGAACTTTTGACTCCGCAGATTTATTTCAGCGCGCTTATGAACCTTGGAATCAGCAAAACTGTTTCTTTGAGCGACACATTTGAAAATTCAATCGGATATTTTGAAAAGGCAGTTGAAATTTTTCCTCATTTGTCTGACGCGCCTGATTACGACACGCAGATTCACATTGTCTTCTGCCGGGTTTATGAAATGCTTGCGTTTTGTCTTTATCAGTCCGCGGATTACAAACTTTTTGCCGATATTTACGAAAAGACCGAAAAAATGCTTTCGGAAGGAACGCCTGAGCTTTTTTCAAAAATGTGGGGAAAAGGAGCGGATTTTGAATTTCATGTTGAATATTTAAAGCGGTTTTTAAGACTTTACGGAATTTTCGCGGCGGGCCAAAATCTTTTTGAAGAGAAAAACGTTTCCGAATCGAAAAACAATTCTGCCGGAACAGAAAATGTTTCTTCCGAATTGAAAAACAATTTTTCCGAAAGCGGAAGCGTTTCTTCTGAAGCAAAAAGCACTTTTTCTGAAACAAAAAACTTTTCTTCCAAAATGCAAAACGCTTTTTCCGAAGAAAAGAACAGTTTTTCCGAATCGCAAAACGCTTTGCGGACAATCTGCGTTTGGCTCAGAGACGAATATTTTCTTGAAGAGGCAGAAGGCGAAATAAATCTGATGGTTTTTTCTTATTATCAGATTATGCGCGAAAAATCCGGCGAGATTTCAAAAGATGCACTTGTTCAGATTTTTCACAGAAAGTTTGAGGAATTTCGCTCGTTGCCGGAACTGGAACGGAACCGAGTTTATCCTTCGCTTGCTTTTCCGGACGACGCCGACCCTGTCAATCTGAAATTTTCAAAAATGCTTGAAAAGATGAAAATTTTCAACAGCAGTTTTTCGTATCTTTTTGTTTTTCTTCAGAATTTTCTTTCATTGAACGACGACACAAAAGAAAACAAGAAAATAATTCAGGAAATCGTGAACGAATTTGAAAAATGCAGATATACGCAGAAAGGTTTTTCAACTGACAAATTTTCTGTGGATTTGATAAAAATTGTGGCGGAAAAATTTTCCAATGAAAAAGAGTTTCTGCTTTTTATCCAGTCGATTTTTGTTCACCGACAGTTTTCCACGACAATTCATCTTGGAATGGTTAACAGCCTTGCCGGAATTTGCGTGTACAGAATTTTAAACGAGCGTCCGGATTTGTGCGTTGTTCCCGGAATTTTTCCGACGGAAAAAGATGTTCTGGAAAATAAATTCGAGATTCTTAAAATGATAAAATCCGCCGCTTTGCTTCACGATGTCGGAAAAGTGCGTTTGTCTCGTCTTGTGAATCTTCAGTTCAGGCCGATTACAGAAAAAGAATTTGAACGGCTGAAAAAGCATACGACATTCGGAAAAAAGATTGTGGAAAACATTCCGTATCTTGAGCGATATTCTGATTTTGTCGAAGGACATCACAAATTCTGGAACGACGAGCAAGGTTATCCGGAAAACTTTAAAGTTCAGGATTCGCCTTATAAAAACCTTGTGAACTTGATTTCGATTTGCGACATGATTGACACGGCGACTGATTCAAAAGGACGGAATTACAATAAAACGCTTACTTTTGAAGAAATGCTCGAGGATTTAAGGCTTTGTTCGGGAACAAGATACAATCCGGAACTTGTGAATTTTATTCTTTCGAACGAAGAATTGCTTAAAGAACTCAATGAGATTCTTTCGGAAGGAAGAGATTTCAATTCTTTTCAGACTTATCAGAATTTTGTTCAGCCGAACACTTCGTTTTCCGCGAAAGACGAAAAATCCGTTGATTCTGTAAACGATTTTTATAAAGAAAAACTTCCCGCTTTTTACAAATCTTGCTTTCCTTTGGCGGACGAAAATCGGATAAAAAATCATATTGAAGAAATTCTTGAAGGAAAATATAGCAGAATTTTTGTTCTTCACGATTCTTGCGGAACGATTTTCGGCGTTTTTGCAGGAAGAATAAAAAATCCGCTTGATTCAGAAAGCTCTTTCTTTGTCGACGAAATCATTGTTCATCCTGAACACAGAAGATTCGGGCTTGGAACTGAACTTATGAATTTTGCCGAGCAAAAACTTGCCGAAGAAAAAATCGCAAAAATCAGAATGGCGACAGTTAACAATTTTGACATCGACAGTTTTTTCTGGATTTTAGGATTCAGCCAAACGCCGCAGTTTCTGATGGAAAAGAATATTTCCTAAAACCTAAAATGCCGGCTTAGATTTTTGACAGCTCGTAAAGGATTATCGAACTTGCCTGCGCGACATTAAGGCTGTCGATTACAGGCGATTTTTTTCCTTGCGAAAGTCCGGCGAACGGAATCAGAACAAGTTCGTCGCAGTTTCGTTTTACATCGTTTGAAATTCCGTTTTCTTCGTTTCCGAGGACGACCAGAGCCGGTTTTCCTTTGCAGATTGTTTTTATGTCCGAAACGTATTTTCCGCGCGCGTTTAAATCTGTTCCGATTCTAGCCATTTTTCCTTCCATCGCTTCAAGAAGCCTTGCGATTGAACGAACCGAATAGATTTTCACGAATTCCATTCCGCCTTCCGCGATTCTGTAAGAACTTGTTGTGATGGCACTTTCAGTTTCATCTTCTGGAATCACGATATTTTTTATTCCGAAAAACGCCGCGCTCCGCACAATCGCGCCAAAATTGTTCGCGTTCGCAATGTGGTCAAGAATCAGAGCGTTTTCCTTGTTTTCAATCCATTCTCCGGTCGTGTCTGAGTCTAGCGGAATAATCTGAGGCATATAAATCATCGCGACAACGCCTTGATGATGGACAGTTCCGCTTAGTTTTTCCAGATCTTCAGAAGGAACTTTGTTGTAAATGCCTTTTCGGGCGGCAAGTTTTTTGCAAAGTCCGCCGAACAACGGCGCGACTTCTTCTGTAAAATAAAGCCGCCTGATTCGGTCGCTGTTCTGTTTTTCAAGTTTTTTTACGGTCGCAAGCCCGCAAACGGCAAGTTCATTGTTCTGTTTGTTTCGCATAAGTCCAATATATCGGATTTTTTGATTTTGTGGGAGATAAACAAAACCGGTTTTTACAGTCTTGTAATCGGCACAAGAGTAAATACTGAAACGATAAGTTGCTTTGATTACAGCTGGAGCTACAACATGAACGTCCCGAACGCAAGTAGGCACTCAATAATTTTCCCTTTTTTTAAACAAGTCTTCCAGCAGCACTTGATTTGAAATGCGGCTAGAATACATATTCTGTTTAATACCGTATGTTGTCACAAATGTGAGTTGGATTGTTTTTTTTGTTTTTGTTTCTTCAACAAAGCGGTTGATTTTTCTTCTAAGGTTCAGGTCATAATCTTTGTCGATTAAAAATTGGTCATCGGCAAATTTCATTTCGCAAATATTTATAACACGGTCGCGACGGTCAATAAGCATATCGATTTGCGCTCCGTCATAGTTCTTGTCAGCCTGCACAAACCATGAGGATTCACTGGAAAGAATTCCTGCAATCGAAAGTTTTTGCTTAATCTGTCTTATATGGTCACGGCAAAGCTGTTCAAAAGTAAAACCAGCCCACACTTTTCTTGACGGATATTCATAAGAGTTTGACCAGAAATTTTCATCTTTGCCGTAATTGTCTTTTAAGAACTTGAAATAAAACAATGTGTAATAATCGCAGAGTTGAAAAACTGTCTGTTTTTTCTTGTTTCCATAAAAAGGATATGAACGCACAAATCCCGAATTGACAAGATTTTCTAGGATTTTTGAAAGATTTCCGTTCGGAGACAATTTTGATTTTTCCGCAATCTCCTGTCGTGTAAGTCCTATTTTTTTAGAAGAAAGAATCTCTACAATTTTTATATACTGTTCACTGTTTGAAAACAAAGTATTGTAAAGATGCTCAAATTCATCCCACAAAGTGCTATGTTTTTTAAAGAAAAGTTCATCAATATTTTTATTCAATGTATATTGATTTGAAAGCAAGGAAAGATAAAAAGGAATGCCGCCCATTATCATATAACAGACAGCAATATCGTAATCAGACCATTCAATATTTTTTTTGAGAAGAAAATTTTTAGTTTCATATAAATCAAAAGGTTCAAGATAAAGCCTTAAATTCTGCCGATTAAAAAGGCCGCCCTTGTTGTGGTCAATATGTTCAACCATCCAAGATGTTGCAGATCCGCAAACAATGCAAATCATATTATCTTGAACACAGCCCCAATCGTTCCAAAACCATTCAAAAGCCGAAAGAAAATCTGACTTTTGTGTATCAAGCCAGGGGAATTCATCAAAAAACAGAACCATTTTTTTATTTTTGGTATGACTAGAAAGCTTTTTTCTTAGAAGATAAAAGGCACTCATCCAATTTGCCGGGATTTTGACATCATCATCAAAATAATTATTTAAGGCTGCGGTAAAAGCCTGAATCTGAATCTCCTTCGGCTTGTTCCAAATGCCAGTTATCTTGAATGAAAATTTATCATTAAAAAATTGATTTATTAAAAAAGTTTTCCCAACTCGTCGTCGTCCATAGACAATAATCAATTGAGACGTTTTTGCCGCCAAACAATGCTGCAATTTTTCACATTCAACGTTTCTTCCTATAATGTTATCTAGCATAGTTTCAATTATAGAACGATATATTGGTTTTCTCAATTATTTTTTGGCTAAATCTTAAATAAAATTGATATTTAGCCGAAGAATAAATTTATACGAGAAATCATAAACTTTTGGAACTTTACAGTTTTTTTGATGTTTACTTTTACTTGGTTTAGGAAAACAAAATTATGGCATTCGCTTCATCAAAGTTCATGCCAGCAAAGCAGAATTTCCTACAAATAAATATTTCAAGTGCAATTTCCCACTTGACTAGTTTTCACTTATAAAATAGATTTTACCTACATTAAAAATGTATTAAAAACGGGGATGTAGCTCATCTGGCTAGAGCGTTTGAATGGCATTCAAAAGGTAGGCGGTTCAAGTCCGCTCATCTCCATTTTCCACTTTACAGAACTAGATTTAGTTTACAAAACCTGATTCATTGAATGATGTTAAATTAAAAAGCACTCCCGTTTCTAAGAGTGCTTTTTTTGTGCAGTCAAACCTTATTTCTTTTCAGATTTGATTACAGCCTGAGCGCCAGCAAGTCGAGCAAGCGGAACTCGGAACGGTGAACAAGAAACATAGTTCAGTCCGAGTTTGTAGCACAATGCGATAGATGCCGGATCTCCGCCGTGTTCTCCGCAGATTCCAAGGTGAAGGTCAGATTTTACGCTTCGTCCTTTTGCTTCTGCGATTTCCATCAATGCTCCAGGACCGTCTGCATCCAATGTTGCGAACGGATCATCTTCCAGAATTCTCTGGTCAAGGTAAGAATTGATGAATTTGCCGTAGTCGTCTCGGCTGAATCCGAATGTTGTCTGTGTAAGGTCGTTTGAACCGAACGAGAAGAAATCAGCAAAGTTAGCGACTTTGTCAGCAGAAAGGGCAGTTCTTGGGAATTCAACCATTGAACCAATCTGGAATACAAGTTTTGTTCCGACTTCTGCGTTTACATTTGCGATAACCGCTTCTGCCTGAGCACGAATCTGTTCAACTTCACGGTAAGTCACAACGTTTGGAATCATGATTCGAACATCGTGTTTTGCGCCTTCTTTGTCCAGCTGTGCAGTTGCACGGGCAATCGCTTCAACCTGCATTTCGTAGATTTCCGGATAAGTGATTGCAAGTCGGCATCCGCGGTGACCAAGCATCGGGTTGTGTTCGTCCAAAGCAGAAACTTTCACTTTAAGAGCGTCTTTGTCAACTCCGAGTTTTGCAGAAAGAGCATTGAGCTGCTCTTCGCTTTCAGCCTGAATGAATTCATTGAGCGGCGGATCAAGCAAACGGATTGTAACCGGTCGTCCTTCCATTGTCTTGATGATTTCGTAGAAATCTTTCTGCTGATATGGAAGAATTGTCTTCAGGTTTTCTTTGCGCGCTTCTGTTGTTTCAGAAACAATCATTTTCTGGAACGCAGTAAGTTTTGGCTCGTCAAAGAACATATGCTCTGTTCGGCAAAGTCCGATTCCAGCCGCGCCGAATCTGAATGCGTCCTGAGCGTTCTTTGGCGTGTCGCCGTTAGCAAGAACTTCAAATCCTTTTACTTTCTTTCCAGAAGCTGTGACACGTGAAGACTTGTTGCGGACTTCATCTGCCCAGCCCAAGAAAGTTTCAAGGTCGCCGGAGATTTCTGCCGGTTTTACAGCAACCTGACCTTCGTAGACTTTTCCTGTCGCTCCGTCGATTGTAAGGAAGTCGCCTTTTTTATATTCTTTTCCGTTTACAGAAATCGTGTTTTCATCTTTGAAAGTGACAGCCTCGCATCCGCAGACACAAGGAGTTCCCATTCCGCGGGCAACTACAGCAGCGTGGCTTGTTCGTCCGCCGGTTGAAGTCAAAATTCCCTGGGCAACTGCCATTCCAGCGATGTCATCCGGAGAAGTTTCTTTTCTTACGAGAAGAACTTTTTTTCCTTCGTTTGACCAAGCCTCAGCTTCGTCTGCTGTGAATACAATCTGTCCGCATCCTGCTCCAGGAGAAGCATTCAATCCGCTTGCGATTTCAACTGCTTTTTTTACAGCGTCTTTGTCGAGCTGTGGAAGAAGAAGCTGGTTCAACTGTTCCGGCTCAACGCGGAGAAGCGCAGTTTCTTTGTCGATAAGTTTTTCGCCGACCATATCAACTGCCATTTTTACAGCGGCAGCGCCAGTTCGTTTTCCGTTTCGGCACTGAAGCATATACAGTTTTCCCTGCTGAACAGTGAATTCCATATCCTGCATATCGTGATAGTGTTTTTCAAGTCTTTCACGGATCTGGCAGAGTTCTTTATAGATTGCCGGATTTTCCTGTTCAAGCTGAGAAAGTTTCTGTGGAGTTCGGATTCCAGCAACAACATCTTCGCCCTGAGCGTTCATAAGATATTCGCCCATGAATACATTTTCGCCAGTTGAAGGATCGCGGCTGAAGCATACGCCAGTTCCAGAATCGTTGCCCATATTTCCGAAAACCATTGCCATTACGGTTACGGCAGTTCCTTTAAGAGCGCCTTCTTTGATATTGTTCAATTTTCGGTATTTGATAGCGCGCGGATTCATCCAAGAGCCGAAAACTGCTCCGATTGCTCCCCACATCTGGTCTTTTGGATTCTGAGGGAAATCTTCGCCTTTTTCGTTTTTGTACATTTCCTTGTACTTTGCAACGATTTCCTGAAGTTCTTCAGTTGTAAGGTCAGTGTCGTTCTTGATTCCACGGTGAGATTTTACTTCGTCAATAATCGCTTCAAATTTGTCGTGGTCAACACCCATTGCAACATCGCCGTACATCTGAATGAATCGGCGGTAAGCGTCCCATGCGAACCGTGGATTTCCTGTTTTGTTTGCCAAACCAAGAACTGATTTGTCGTTAAGACCGAGGTTGAGGATTGTGTCCATCATGCCTGGCATAGAAATTGCGGCACCGGAACGAACTGAAACCAAAAGTGGATCGTCGTCTGCGCCAAGTTTTTTACCCATTGATTTTTCAAGGCGAGCGAGATACTCTTCAACTTCCTTGTCCAATCCGGCTGGGTATTTTCTTCCCAATTTGTAGAATTCCTGACAAACATCTGTAGAGATTGTAAAGCCAGCAGGAACAGGAAGACTCAAAGGCTTTTTAGCCATCTGCGCAAGGTTTGCGCCTTTTCCGCCGAGTTCAGCACGCATTTCTTCTGAACCGTCAGCATCACCGTTACCAAAAAAGTAAACATACTTTGTTTTAGCCATCGATTTTACTCCATATAAAATTTATTTTTATGCAAAATTAGTGGAACTATTTTATATTTAAATGTGCTATCAGTCAAATGGCAATTCTTCTATATCAGATATAATAGTGTTATTTGGCTGTGCTTTGCTTTCCAGTTCTGCGCCTTATTTAAATCAGTTTGCAAAGTCCTTTTCCGCGAAGTTCAAAGAACAATTTCTTTCCCAAGATTTTAATTATTCGTTCGCCGTAAAAAAGTTCCAAATTGCTTTCTGTTTTCGCCGCGTTCATTGCATTTTTTACGCTTTCTGAAATCGGCTCATCTTTTGATCCTATCGCGATTCCCGAAACTTTATCTTCAAAGTTTTCGGCTCTTATTTGATTCAGCAAGTTTTTTATTTCTTCGCCTTTGTTTTTGTCAATTTCCGCCGAATAAAGTTCGCCCATAAACGACCAGCAAAGTTCGTCTTTCTCAGTTATCGGATTTCCGCCAAGCCAAACAAATTTTTCCGCAAACGTCGGTTCTTTTTGAAAAGCGGCATTTTTCTTTTCCTCGTATTTCTGAATCAGATTTTCAACAAAGTTTTTCTGGACAGAAGGCTTTGGCATTTTGAACGGAAAATATGATTCGACATTTTTTGAAAGTTTTTTTCCTTCCATCCAAAAGTTCAGCGCGGAATTCAAAGGTTCTGAATATTTTTCGCTTTGCTCTTCGCCTTCAAAACTAAGCGCGTTTTCGGCAAACTGATTTTCATTCACAATCGGTTTTAGTTCCGGATGTTTGCCTTCTTTCCATTCGCGGAAAACCGTTGAATGTTTCGTAAGTGAAAATTTGTGCCAAAATGCAGAATCCAAAAGTCCTGCCGCAAACATTTGACGCAAAGTTTCCATCGAATCAATCAAATCCTGCTCGCTCTGATTCCAAAATCCAAAAATCATATAAGAATGAATCAAAATTCCGGCTTCTTTAAATGCACAGCAAGCGGAAATTATGTTTTCAATGTCAGTTCCTTTGTTCACGGAATTCAAGCCTTTTCCGGTAGCAACTTCAATTCCTGCCGAAACCGCAGTCAATCCGCCTTTCGCAAGCAAATCTGCCAAATCGCGCGAAAATGTTTTTTCAAAACGAATATTTCCCCAAAACGTGAACTTTTGCTTAGTTTTAGAAATGTTCAAATTCTTTAAAACAAACTTTTGCAACGCGGCGGGCGGACACGCTTCATCAACAAAATGAATTCCGTAAACTTTTGCAATTTCGGCTTGTTTGTAAAGTCCGTCAAAAAGATTAGAAATATTCGTGCTGCAATAATTTTTCACATAATCAAGCGAAGTGTCGCAAAATGTGCAACGATGCCAATAACAACCATAAGCCATAAACGCTTTAATCCATGCTCCGTCGTTCCAAATTCTGTGCATTGGATTTTGGTCGTCAGAAAGCCGCGGATATTTTGAAAAATCAATTGAAGAAAAATCAGGAATTATCGAAACAAGCGTTTGCTTTTCAAAATTTTCGTATTTTGCATCGTTATCAAGTTGTGGAACGACTATATTTTTGTTATTCAAGTAGCGTAATTTATAAAAAGAACTATCTTGATTCCGCAAAAACGAACGAGTTTCTTCTATATCAAAATTGTTTTGTTTGAAAATTTCAAAAAGTTTAAAATAACTTCCATAACCTTTGTCAAAACTCAAAACGTCGCAAAAATCAAAAAGCCGCTTTTCCTTCACATCGCGAAGTTCTGTGTTCACATAACCGCCGCCAATCGAAATGAACGCTTTTTTGCCAAACAAATTTTTTATTTCGCGTGCACAAAACAAAGCAGAAACAAAACAACCCGGAAACGGAACAGAAATGCAAAAAAGCGTGTCTTGCATTTGAAAATCGGCTTGCGTTTCTTGCAAAAGTTTTTCGTGCAGCAAAGGACGTAGAAAATCCGTAAGAATCGGCGAATCAAGATTTTGCAAAATTTCATCAAATGAAGAAACGCTTGTCGCAAGGTTTTCAGCATAACGAATTAGCGAAAAATTTTTATCGTAACAAACCGAAATAAAATCCGCCAAATCAGCAAGCGACAAACTTGCAAGAATTTGCGCATCGTCGGAAAAAACGTCGCGATTCAAATTGGAAAGATAAGTTTCAACACGATTTCCACGCGGAACGTAAGCCGAACGAACAAATTCGTGAACAAACTCTCGCCCCGAAAACTTGTAAGAACCGCACAAAATCTGCACAATCGCGTCAATCCATTCGCACCAAGAATTTTGTTCCGCAACATAGCGGCGAAGTTGAAACGCGGAATTTTCATCGCCTTGATTTTCAAATTGTCTTGCAAGTTTTAATGCTTTTCCGCTCGCCCTGGAAAAAATGTGTTCAATTCCGCTTCGGCAGAAAATTTTATGAAAAAGTTCCGTGCTTAAATCGAACCAAAAAACATTTTCGCTGTAAAGTTGCTTAAAAAACGAAAGAAGATATGCTCCGCTCGGATAAGGCGTGTTCAACTGAACCAAAGGCGGCTGAATGATAATCGTTTTCATTTCAGTAAGTTATTTCAGTAAATCAAGTTGCAAAAATTACTAGGTCAAATGTCGAGTTTTAATGTATTAGCAAAAATGCACTCTCGGCAAGAAGGTTTAAATGCGTCTGCTGAAATATCGCAGCCGCATTTAACTTCAAGTTTGATTCTCAAACTTGCCTATTTATATGCACACTTCCGTGTGCCAACAAGTCATTTTCGGAAACTGAAGTTTCCTGCAACGCCTTGTTTTTAAGAACCCGATTATGAAAAACGGCTTCCGCGTTCGTCAAAAAAT
>CAZSHF010000013.1:0-47974 GCA_964606655.1 uncultured Treponema sp. | reverse complement strand
ACTCACTTGTGCAGATTGTTTTTCAAACCGGAACCTTGCCTGCGTGCATTTTTTTTATTGTGCGCAAAGAAAATCGACATTTGGGCTATTTATTCATAAAAGTCGACATTTGGGGTATAAGAAATTGCGCCAGCAGTTTCCAGTCCGCGCGGCAATTGTTTTTCAAGAGTAAGACGTGTCCTGCGCCTGCCGCGCGGTTGACAAGTTTCTTCCGATTCATTATATTCATCACTGTACATTTTAATTAACCTTTTAAGATGGACTCGCTTCTGGCGGGTCTTTTTTGTTGCTTTCAAGGTTATTGTGAATCGTGCAGATTTTTTAATCGCAATGAGAATCGAGGTGTCTTGTGGAATATATTCCTTTGGAAACTACAGAGTTTTACAAAGACTGCGCTCCTCTGGTTGAAGGCTTGGGTTATTATCTTGTCGAGCTTAAAATCACAAGGAGCGGAAAGACTTTGAAAATCAACGCTGTCATCGCTTCTAAAGATTCTTCTGTTGAAACCGGTGTCGATGACTGCGCTAAAGTCCATCATGCGCTTCTTCCGCGGCTCGAGGCTTTGCTCGGAACTGACAACACTTACATGGAGCTTACAAGCCCTGGAATGGAACGGAATCTGAAGAACGCGGCGGAATTCGCCTTCTTCAAGGGAAAAGAAGTCCGCGTCTGGGACAAAAATATCTCTGACTGGCAGAGCGGGACCATAAAAAGTTCCGACGACAAATCTGTGATTTTGGAAAAGGACGGAGCAGAGAAAACTTTCCTTTTTGAAAATATAGCGAAAGCGAAATTTATACACTTGTAAATTTTTAGGACGGAATAAAATGGCTAGAAACAAGAAAGAACCGGAACCTGGAATGGCGGAGCTTATCCGCGCGTTGATTGAAGAGAAAGGCTATTCTGTTGAGTCAGTGAAGCAGACTCTGGAGAACGCTCTGAAGGCGGCTTACAAGCGGACTTACGGAACGGCTGACAACGCGATTGTGAAATTCGCTGACGATATGTCAGATGTCTCGATTTATTCAAGAAAAATCGTTGTCGACGGAGTTTACGACCCTGTCACAGAAATCGAGCTTGAGGACGCCAAGAAGCTTTCCGACGATGTTGAAATCGGAGACGAGATTGACATCCGCGAAGACCCGAAATCATTTGACCGCTCGGCTGTCTCGACCGGAAAGCAGACAGCGCATCAGGGGCTTAACGAGACTATAAGGGATTCCCTTTACAACCAGTATAAAGACAAAATCGGCGAGATGATAAACGGATATTACCAGCGCGAACGAAACGGAAACATATTTGTCGACCTTGGAAACGCGGGAAGGCTTGAAGGAATTCTTCCTGTGAAATACCAGTCACCGCGCGAGACTTACGAGCAGGGAGACAAAATCCGCGCGATAATCGCTGAGCTTAAAAAGACCAATTCCGGGCTTCAGGTTGTCCTTTCAAGGAGCGACCCCCGCCTTGTTGAAATCGCAATGGAGATGGAAGTTCCTGAAATCGGTGAAGGAACTGTGAAAATCGAAAAATGCGTCCGCGAGGCAGGATACAGGACAAAAATGGCTGTGTCCACAATCCGCGAGGAAATCGACCCTGTCGGCGCTTGTGTCGGAAAGAACGGACTTAGAATCCAGAATGTCATCCGTGAGCTTTTGGGCGAGAAAATCGATGTTCTCCGCTATGACCCTGACCCTTCTGTCTTTATTATGAACGCGCTTTCTCCTGCAAAGGTAAGCCGCGTTGTGATTCTTGACGCTGAAAAAAAACAGGCTCTGGCAATCGTTGACGACGAGCAGTTCAGCCTTGCTATCGGAAAGCAGGGACAGAATGTCCGTCTTGCGAACAGGCTCTGCGACTGGAGCATAGATGTCAAGACTGTAGAGCAGTGCGAAGGACTTGACTTGAGCTCAAAGGCAACTTCAGTCGCCGCAAGAAGCCTTTTCAACGATGATGTCGAGGAAGAAGTCGAGACAGAAGATATTTCGGCAATCGCAGAGCTTCCTGGAATCAAAGAGAATGTCGTTTCCGCTTTGAAGAACGCCGGAATCGAAGATATTGTCCAGTTCATCGACTCTTATGAGAATCTTGAAGTCGAAGGACTTTCCAAAGACGAGCTTAAAGAGGTCTACGATCTGATAAAAGAGAATGTTGAAATCGTGGAAGAAGAGCCTGACTCAGAAGAGAAAGAAGAAGTTCAGGAAGAAGTTGAAGAAGAGAAATATGTCTGCCCTGAATGCGGCGCAGAGATTACACTTGACATGACACATTGTCCTAAGTGCGGTGTTGAGTTTGAATTTGCTGAGGACGAGGAATAAGGTATTTTATGGCTGAAGAATCAGAGAAAAAGCCGGAATTTGTGGTTCATAAAAAAAGACCGGAATCTGCGGTCAAGGCAGGAAACGCGCCGGATTCTAAACCGAACAGTTCAGGCGGCACGAACAAGAAAAAAATCATTGTGGTAAAAAAGAAGCCTTCTTCAAGCGCAGGCCAGAACGCTCCTCAGCCCGGAGCTAAAAAAGAAGGCGTGAAAATTGTTGTGAAGCAGAAGCCTGGCCAAGGCCAGTCTCAGAACCGTGCGGCAGAAGCGGCTGAAAAAAACGCAAAGCTTGTTTCTGCGAAAAACGACGGCGGACAGAGCAATGTCCAGAAGCGTCCTCTTGAGCTGAATTCCGCGCGTCCTAATGTCAAGGCAGGAAACCTTTCCTCTGACTACAGCCGCGAACGCCGGGGCTCTTTCGGCGGAAACGGTTACGGACGAGGCGGAAACCGGAACAGCAGGGACGGCTCAGGATTTACAGGCGCGCAGGCAAGACAGAATTACCAGCAGAACCGCGACAGAGACGGAAATTCCGGCGGAAACGGCGGAAGAGGATTCCAGAACAGGAACGGACAGCAAGGTTTCCAGGGAAGAGGCGGACAAGGCGGATTCGGCCGCGGAGGTCAGAGCCGTGCCGGCGGTCCTCGTTTCGGTTCAAATGCTTCCGGCGGATTCAGGCCAGGAGCCGGCGGACAGAAAGGCGGCCCGATTCCTCCTATGATTCAGCAGGGAAGAACACCTGCAAAAAAAGCCTTCAAAGGCAAAAAGCAGGTCTACAGCCGGAAAGATGAAGAGCAGTACGATGACAACCTGTTTGAGACAAAGAAAAAGCTTGATACTCCGGCAAGCGTTGTCCCTAAATCGATAGAAATCATGGAAACGATTTCGATTTCAGATCTGGCGAAGAAGATGAACCTGAAAGCCTCTGAAATCATCGGAAAACTTCTTTCAAACTACGGACAGATGGTTTCCATAAACCAGTCGATTGACCACGACACAGCGGAGCTTCTGGCAGGCGAGTACGGATGCGAGGTCAAGCTTGTCTCCCTTTATGATGAGACTGTAATTGAAGGCGACAAGGATGTTGAGGAAAATATGCTTCCTCGTCCTCCGATTGTGACTGTTATGGGACACGTCGACCACGGAAAGACAAAGACCTTGGATGCGATCCGCAATTCCCATGTCGCGGAAGGCGAGGCTGGAGGAATCACTCAGTCAATCGGCGCTTATTCTGTTAAGACAGACAAAGGCGTCATAACATTCCTTGACACGCCTGGACACGAGGCGTTCACAATGATGCGGGCGCGCGGAGCGCAGGTCACAGACATCGTTGTCCTTGTCGTCGCGGCTGACGACGGCGTTATGCCTCAGACTCTTGAAGCGATTGCGCACGCGAAAGACGCGAAAGTTCCGATTATTGTCGCTGTGAACAAAATCGACAAGCCTGAAGCGAATCCTGACAGGGTGAAGACCCAGCTTTCTGAGCAGGGGCTTACTCCTGAAGAATGGGGAGGCGAGACACAGTATGTTTCGATTTCCGCAAAGCAGCGTCTTGGAATCGACGATCTTCTTGACGCGATTCTTCTTCAGGCGGAGATGCTTGAGCTTAAAGCTACTTACAATTGCCGGGCGGAAGGAAAGATTCTTGAAAGCCGCATCGACCAGGGACGCGGCGTTGTCTCTTCTGTCATTGTCCAGAGAGGAACTTTAAAGCAGGGAGACCCTTTTGTCGCGGGAATCTACAGCGGAAAAGTCCGCGCGATGTTCAATGACCGCGGAGTAAGAATCACAGAAGCAGGACCTTCGATTCCTGTCGAGGTTCTTGGAATGGAAGAAATGCCGAACGCAGGAGACCCTTTTCAGGTCACAGAAAGCGAAAAAGAGGCGCGCGCGATTTCAACAAAACGGAAGGAGCTCAAGCGTTTTGAGGACGCCAAGGCGGTCAAGAAAGTCACTCTTGACAACCTTTACTCTACAATCGAGCAGAATGAAATCAAGGAATTCAAAGTCATCATAAAAGCAGACCTTCAGGGGTCTGCCGAGGCTCTGAAATCAAGCCTTGAGAAGCTTTCGACAAAGGATATCCGGCTTTCAGTGATCCATTCGTCTGCCGGCGCAATCAACGAGTCTGATGTTGTCCTTGCCGCGGCGGATTCAAACGCGATTATCATCGGATTCAATGTGCGTCCTACTCCGAAGGCGAAGGCTCTTGCCGACCAGGAAAAAGTTGAGATCCGAAAATACAACATAATCTACAAGTGCGTCGAGGAGATTCAGGCGGCGATGGAAGGAATGCTCAAGCCTGACACAAAAGAGCAGACAATCGGTTCTGCCGAAATCAGGAACACTTTCAAAGTGCCGAAAATCGGCGTGATTGCCGGATGTTATGTCACAGACGGTGTTGTACGGAGAAACGCGATGGTGAACCTTGTCCGCGACGGAATCGTGAAATACACTGGAAAAATCGCGTCGCTCAAACGCTTCAAGGACGACGCGAAAGAAGTCGCTTCGGGGTTTGAATGCGGGCTCAGCCTTGAAAACTGGCAGGACATCCAGGTCGGAGACCATCTTGAAGTGTTCGAGTATATCGAGGTCGCAAGAAAGCTCGGCGATGAGCTTCATGACGACAGGGCGGAGAATGAACGAAAAGCGGCTGAAGCCGCCGCAAAGGCTCTGGAAGATGCGGAGGCTGAAAAAGCGCTTGAAGAAGAGGCTCTTGCAGATGAAAAGGCGAAAGCCAAGGCTAAAAAGGCGTCAAAGCCTAAGGATCTGGGAAGCCAGTATCCGGGAGCGGCTGAGTAATGGGCCAGTACAGAATTCAGAAACTCAATTCTCAGCTTAGAGATGAAATTTCAAAGCTTCTTCTTCACGGAGACATAAAAGACCCGCGTGTCTCAAGTTTTCTTTCAGTGAACAGAGTTGAAATCACGACGGATTTGTCTTACGCGAAAGTCTTTGTTTCGAGTTTTCTTCCTGAAGCGCAGCTTGAAAAGGGCGTGGAAGGTCTGAACAGCGCGAAAGGATTTATCCAGACACAGATTGCAAAGAAGCTTAGAATCCGCCAGTTCCCTCATCTTGCGTTTTTTGTAGACGAGGGAATGAAAGACGGATTCAAAATGGTCCGCAAGCTGAATGTCCTTGAGGAGGAGTCAAAAAAATGGGAAGCCGAGCATCCTGAAATGTTTGACGAATCTTCTGATTCAGGCGGAAAAAAGGATTAGTCTTATTAAAAAATGATGAAGGACAGAATCGTTCTTTTTGCAAAACAGGCGGGAAAAACAAGCTTTTCCTCGCTTTTTACAATAAAACACGCGTTCGGAACAAAAAAGGTCGGCCACACGGGAACTCTTGACAGTTTTGCCCAGGGTCTGCTTGTCGTCTGCGTGGGAAACCTCACGCGGCTCGCCGGAAAAATCACTGAATTTGACAAGACATACAAGGCGGTCATTTCATTCGGAAAAGAAACAGACACTCTTGAATGCACTGGAAAGACTTTAAGGACTTCTCCCCTGCCGGAAAAAGAGAATGTCTTTTCGGCGGTGAAATCTTTTTCCGGGACTTTCATGCAGGTTCCGCCTGCTTTCAGCGCGATTCACATAGACGGAAAACGCGCGAGCGACCAGGCCAGAAGCGGAAAAAAAATTGAAATGCCTGAACGGAAAGTCACGGTGTTCTCTTCTGAAATTATGGATTTTCTTCTTGATGATGAAGGGCTTGTGAAATCCGTCCTTGTGGAATTCCATGTCTCAAAGGGGACTTACATCAGAAGCCTTGCGCGCGACATCGCGGAAAAAGCGGGAAGCTCAGGCTATCTTTCAGGGCTTTTCAGGACAAAAGTCGGGAATTTCTGTGTCGAGGATGCGGCGGGCTTTGATTTCCTCTGCGATTTTTCGATTCGGAACGTGCTTTCCCTTGAACAGAACCTAAAAGAAGCGGAAGAGAAAAGAGATTTGGAAAAAAGTTCTTTTTTTGCGGAGAAAAGTGATTTGGAAAAAAGACTTCAGGAAGAAACTCTGGAAAAATCTCTTCCGATGAGCGAACCGCTTGCGGAAGAATGCGGATTCGGCGTTCTTCATCTTGAAAAAGGATACGAAAATGTTTTCCGTAACGGCGGAAAGCTCCGGTCGAAAATGTTCACATCCTCTCCGTTTGAAATCGAGGAGAATTCCGCCGCGGTGTTCGACAGCCGGGGATTTTTTTCAGGTCTTCTTCAGAAAGACCAGAACGGATATTTCAGGTACAGTTTTGTTAACAGCAGTTCCTGATTTCCGAATATTCCGTCCGCTATTTGTTCTGAAAAAAATCACGGAAGCCAGTTTTTTTGTTCTGCTTCTGCGCGTTTTCCTGTTTAATTGACTTTAGTCCGCCTGATAAGTAGAATATAAAAATGTTCGATGTTAAGGAAACTGATTTTTTTGATATTGAGGACGAGGCTTTTGACACTGTGATTGAGCCCGGAATCAAATTCACAGGAAATATAAAATTCGTAAAGCCCTTCATGATCCGCGGCAAAGTCAACGGACGGATTGACGCGACAAGCGACCTTGTTGTTGACTCAGAAGCGGAAGTGAACGCGGATATAAACGCTGTCCGTGTCCTTGTGAAAGGAAAAGTCCGCGGAAATATCCAGGCGAAAAAACTGATTTTTGTTTCCGCGTCTGGAATTCTGGACGGCGATATTTCCGCCGAGAAAGTTGTCCTTGAGCCTGGAAGCACATTTTCAGGACGATGCAGAATGATAAAGGAAGACTGACTGAAATGAAAAGATTTGTAATGTTTTTTTCGTCCTTGTTTTTTTTGCTTCAGCTCGTCCAGGTTTTTCCGCAGCCTGTGAAACAGGATGCTCTGGTTCTTTATCAGAGAGGAAATTATGCGGAGGCGATTGCTGTCTGCGAGCAGGAGCTTAAGGAAAATCCGAACAGGCTTGAATCCTATGTTGTGATGTGCTGGGCCTTGGTAAGGAACAGGCAGTATTCCGAGGCTGAGCAGCGGGCGAACGAAGGGGTTTTGCTGAGCCCTTATGATCTGCGTCTTATCGAGATTCTCGGAGAGGCGCGTTATTATCTTGGAAAGAACAACGGCGCGATGGAGCAGTTCCAGCGGTATGTCTCAAGCGCGCCTGAAAGCGGAAGCCGTGTAGGAGCCGCTTATTATTATATGGGCGAGATTTATATCCGGCAGTCGCGTTATCAGCACGCGGACATTGCATTGACCGCCGCCGTAAAGAAAGAGCCGCTTCTTGAAAACTGGTGGATCCGTCTTGGATATGCGCGCGAGATGGCAGGAAATTATCATCAGGCGGCGGAAGCGTATGACGAGGCTCTGCGTCTGAACTCTTCATCTGTCGATGCGGAGCGCGGCCGGCAGAGAGTTTCCGCAAAAATCCAGTAAAAAAAAAACACAAAGTGGACATTCATTTTGAGACAACAGGCTGCCGGCTTAATCAGATTGAAAGCGAAAGCGCGGCCCGTCTTTTCACTGACAATAAATTTTCTGTGTCTTTAAAGCCTCTTTCCGCGAAAAGCCCCGTTGACAGGGCTGTCCGTCTCTGCGTTGTGAACACCTGCGCTGTCACTCAAAAAGCGGAGCAGAAAGACCGGAGAATTATCCGCCTTGCTCTTGAAAAACTTCCTGAAGCCTGCATTGTTGTGACAGGCTGTTACGCCCAGCTTTCAAAAGATGAAATAAACGCGATGGACAAAAGAATCGCTTGCCTTCCGGGACAGATCAAAAACAGGATTTCAAAAGTCTCTGATATTTTGAAGAGTTCTGCTTCAGGGAATTCTTTTGACGCCGTTTCCTTTGCTGGTTATCTCCGCCGTGAAATTTTCGCTCCTCCGCCTGCGAAGCCAGGATTCAGCGAAGATGCTTTCAGTTTTTCCACAGATTCGTTTCTGAACCATTCAAGGGCTTCGATAAAAATTCAGGACGGATGCAACTGCTCCTGCTCTTACTGCGCGATCCGTCTTGCGCGCGGACATTCTGTTTCTCTTGACGCTGAGACAATCCTTGAGCGGATAAAAAGACTTGAGGAGGCTGGGCAGAATGAAGTCGTGTTCACGACTGTGAATATCGGGCAGTACAAAGGTTTTTACAAAGGCGATTATCTTGATTTTCCCCATCTTCTTAAGCTTTGCCTTAAAAACACTTCAAGAATCTCGTTCAGGATTTCAAGCCTTTATCCTGAAACCGTGGACGATTATTTTGCCGAAGTCATAAAAGACAAAAGGGTCCGTCCTCATTTTCATATTTCTGTCCAGAGCGGAAGCGGACGGATTTTAAAGGCTATGGGGCGTTCTTATTCTCCTGAAGATATTGTTTCGGCTTGCAGCCTTTTAAAGAAGTCCAAAGAGAATCCTTTTCTTGCCTGCGACATAATAACAGGTTTCCCGGGCGAAAGCGACGAGGATTTTGAAAAGACGATGGAGCTATGCAGAAAATGCGGATTTTCCTGGATTCATGTTTTTCCTTTCAGCGCAAGAAGCGGAACTTTAGCCGCGAAAATGAAAAGCCAGATTCCCCAAAGCGTGAGCGGAGCTCGGGCGAAGCGTCTTTCCTTGTGGGCGGCTGAGAGCAAGAGAAAATATATCGGCTCATACAAGGGGAAAAAACTGAATGCGATTCTTGAGAATGTGAGGAAATCGGTTTTCTATTCTGAATCCGAATGCATGAAAGAAGGCTTTGAAATTTTCCATGCGGTGACAGAAAATTTCCTTCACTGCGAGATAAAAGCGTCTGAAGAATACTCCAGGAAAAACGCATTGAAGCAGGGAATGTCTGTGGCTGTAAGAATTCTTTGCGCGCTCGATGAAGGAACAGTGAAAGGAGGCGAAATCGAATGTCTTGCAGAGTTTGCCTGACATTCAGGATGTTTGTCTTGAACGTGGCAGAAAACAGTTTTTTTGCCTATGAGTTATGAATGCCGGAAAATCCGGAAATGTTTTTGTAAAAAATGAGCCGGTAAATGTGTTTGTCGGTTGACGCAAAACGCACGATTTGATATATTGAAAGCCGTTACGGGATGTAGCGCAGCTGGTAGCGCGTCTGGTTTGGGACCAGGATGTCGCAGGTTCAAATCCTGTCATCCCGAATATGTGTTTATTCAATAAGTGATGCCGTTTTTGTTCAGTGATTCTTCTGGATTGAAAAACGGTGTTTTTATTTAACCGATTTTTTAAGGAGATTTCTTGTGTATAGCTTCATTACTTTGCTGTGTCTTTTCGGCTCAGTGATTCCTGCTTCTGTCCTGAATATTTTCGCTTATCCGATAAGCAAAAAATGGAGCGCGAGGATTTCTGACTATATTGTCAAGGTTCTGGCTCCGCGGGTTTTTTCTATACTTGAATGTTACAGGAATTTCCATTTTTTCGGATACAAGGAAAACAAGAATCTTCTTCCGGAGCAGTTTGTTCTGGTTTCAAACCATCAGAGTCTTCTTGATATTCCGGCGTTCATGAATTTTTTCCGGGAAAAAGACATACGCTTTGTCGCAAAAGACAATCTTTCCCGCCATATTCCGCTTGTTTCCGAAATGCTCCGCTCCCATGAGCATTGCATGATTCCCAGAAAAGGAAGCCCGATGGTCGCGATGAAAGAAATAGAAGCATTCGGGGAAAAAGTCCTTGAGCGCAAGCAGATTCCGGTTATTTTTCCGGAAGGAACAAGGACGCGCGACGGAAATGTGGGAAAATTTTATTCCGCAGGATTCAGAAAGCTGAACGAGGCGACAAGGCTTCCTGTAGCCGTGTGCGCTTTGGACGGCGGATACAGCCTTCGCGAGCTTGGAAATGTGATGACGAGCTTGAAAAACGGCTGCTACCGTGTCAAGATTCTCAAGGTTTTTGATTCTCCTAAGGACAAGGAAGAGGAGGACAGGCTTTTGTCCGAGGCGAGAGCCTTGATTCAGGCTCAGCTTGATGAATGGAGAAAACTTCCTCCTTCAGAAAAATACTGAAAAATACTGATTCCTGGCAGAAAAGCGTTCCTAAATAAAAAAAGCTGTCCTTTTCTGGACAGCCTTTTTATTGCCTGATTCCTGTTATTTGAAATCCTTCGGTCGTCTTTCAACACGCTTGCATTTTGAACATTCAGCGATATTCTTAAGTCGTCCGCCTTCATACAATGTCTTCATTACGATTTCACCGCTGCAGTCTGGGCAGATGAATTTCTGTGTCGCGATTGTTGTTCGAGAGTTTTTACTTGCTCCGGCCATGGTCTTCCTCCATTCAAGAATTAATACGTATTAGACAAATACAATAACGATTCCCTGCTTTTTAGTCAATTGATAATCCGGCTTTCAGTCCGCTTCAGTATTGACTTAATTATTTTGCTTCATTATTATTTTCCAAGTTAACTAATCTTTTTTGGGGGTTCCCTTTGGCAACTAAGAAATCATCTGCAGAAAAGCGTCACGCGCAGAGCGAAGTCAAAAGGCTTCACAATAAAGCGATCAAGAGTTCATGTAAGACATATGCAAGACAGTATGTTGAAGCGGTTCATGCTAAAGACAAGGCTCTCGCCGAGACAAGGCTAAAGACTCTTGTAAGCAATCTTGACAGCGCAAGAAGCAAGGGCGTTCTTACAAGAAACGCTGTTTCTCGGAAGAAGTCACGAATGACAAAGCTTTTCAATGCCACATTTGCCGCTGAACAAGCAAAATAACTTTTTTGCTCGTTTTTTTTAAGAGTCCAGCCAGTTTTTTTTCTGGCTGGATTTTTTTTTACGGTCTGAACGCGCTGCCTTTTTGATTCCTCTGGAACTAAAAAGTTTCTGGATTTAATGGAATCTTGCATTCAGTCTGTTTGAATTTCAGTTTTATTTTTTATTTCAGTGTGTTAAAGTGTTTGTCATGGAAGGAAAAAAGATAACAAAATATGAAATAGTCGGCTCGATTCACAGCAATGTTGACATTGACAAGGCTGATGTCCTTAAAGTCGTGGACCTGTTTCTTGACGAGATGAAAAAAGCCCTTCAGGAGAAGTCATCGATTGAGCTTAGAGGATTCGGGACTTTTGAGCCTCGTCTCAGGAAAGGAAGGGAGACCTGCCGGAATCCTAAAACAGGCGAGATTCTTTCTGTGAAAGACCGTTACACTGCGGTTTTCCGTCCTGGAAAAGAGCTTAAGGCAAGCATGAAAAATCTTTCCACAGAAAACAATGGCTGACTTTTTTAAAAACTCAGCGTTCAGAAAATTCTTTTTCCTTTTTCTTGGAGTTCTGCTGTTCGCGCTGGACAATGTTTTTACGGCCTGGTTTTCCGCGCTTCCTTTGTTTTTTCTGATAGATGAATTGAATTTCAAGAACGCGTGGATTTACGGCGGAATTTACGGTTTTTTCTGCTGTTTTTTTTACGCTTTCTGGCTTTTTTCTTTCAGCGTTCCTGCGATGGTCTGCGTCTGGATTCTTTATTTTTTCCTTTACGCGTTTCTGTTCGAGGCTCTGAAAATCCTGGACAGGTTTGCAGGACGCTTTTCATGGATTTTGTATCCGCTTCTCTTGGTTCTGTTTGAATATTCAAAGACTTTGGGATTCGCGGGCTTCGGCTACGGAATAAACGGCTACACTCAGTACAAGAACCTTTATCTGGTTCAGATTGCAGATATTTTCGGTGTTTTCGGCGTTTCTTTTCTCCTTTATTTCTGTTCCTCGGTCCTGCATGAAGCGATGATTTCCGCGTGTGAAAAACGTTTCGGAAAAAAGCAGCTTTCGCTGATAATTTCGCTTCATATTCTTGTCGTTTTTTCTCTTGTCTACGGATTTGTTAGAATTTCTCTTGTTGAGAAGAGGGATTCTGCGGCGGAAAAGATAACTGTCTGCGCGGTCCAGCACAACACGAATCCGAATGACGGCGATTTTGAGACTTTCAGGAAAGATGTCAGAACACTGATGCGTCTTACAGAATCCGCTTTGGAAGAAAATCCTGGAATTTCTCTTGTCGTCTGGCCGGAGACTTCGGTCGTTCCTTCAATTCTCGGAAACTACGGAAACGAAAAACGTCCTGAACGGAATGAGCTTGTGACCGGGCTTCTTGAGTTCCTTGATTCAAAGCCTTGCGCTTTTGTGATTGGAAATTTTCATTCCGAGGACGGAAACGACTTCAATTCCGCGTATTTTTTTGAAGGCGGAAAGAATGTGATTCCTCCGCGTCCTGAAATATACAGGAAAATCCGTCTTGTTCCTTTTTCAGAATATCTTCCTTTTTCTGAAAATCTTCCGGAAGTGAAAAAATATGTGACAAGCAAAAGCAATTTTCTCTGGACCCCGGGAAACGAGCGGAAAGTCTTTTCTCTTGAGACGGAAAAGGGGAAGTTCAGATTCTCTTCTCCGATCTGCTTTGAGGACACTTTCGGAGGCGATCTTAGGAAATTCTATAAAAACGGCGCGCGTTCTTTTGTGAATCTTTCCAATGACGCGTGGGCTGGCTCGAAAAGATGCCAGAATCAGCATCTTAAGATGGCTGTTTTCAGAAGCGTTGAAAACCATATTCCGACTGTAAGAAGCACAGCGAGCGGGGAAACCTGCGTTGTTTCTTCCACAGGAAAAATAATCGCAAGAAGCAAATCGTTCGAGGAAAACTTTGTGGTTTCAGAAATTCCTGTCCTGGATTAAGGTTTTCAGGTTTTACGGTTTCCCCGCCGGATTTCTATCCGGACAATATTTCACGAATCTTGCTCTTTGCAGTTTTTTTTCTGCATCTGTCTCAGGCCTTTTTGTAATACGGATGATATTGCCACACGGATTCGGAATTGCTGGCACAATTCTTTTCTGGAACAAGTCATTTTATTCTGCTGGAATTTCTTGAATAAACAGGTTTTCATAAAATCTTAATGGAAAACCGTGGATTTTCCGAATCCGTGTGACAGTTTTCCTTGTCGTGCTGAAGCAGACTTTTCCGCCGGATTGAAAAATTAGTCTTATTGATGTAATATTTCCGAAAAGGTTTTTTATGGCAGACGAGAAAAAAAAGAACATTGATGATGAAAGAAGAACCCTTACTGTTTTCGGTCCTGAGACAGAATTTGACGGCGTTCTTGAGTTCAGCGACGACCTGATAATAACCGGAAAATTCAACGGAAGAATCAAGGCGACAGGAAATCTTGAGGTCGCGAAAGACGCTGTGTGCACAGTCGAGAAAATATCTGCGAAGTCAGTCGTGATTTCAGGTTCGGTTGAAGGCGACATCGAAGGCTCGGAGCGCGTCGAGATATGCAGCGGCGGTTCAGTCAAAGGCGACATTTCAACCGCGAGAATCCGTATTGAGAACAATGTCGATTTTGAAGGCGAGGTGACGATGCTGGATTCAGTTCCTGAGGAAAATCTTTTTTCCGTCGCGTCCAGTGAATACAAGTCCGCAATGGTTCTTCGCTCCGATGTCATCGAGTGATTTTATTTAGTTGCATTTAAAGCGATGCCGTTGAGCGATTGACAAAAAAATCGATAAGAAGTAATAATTGTGTATCCTAATAAATTATTCAGGTCTTTTATTTTAATCACTGAAAAATCAATTTTTACAAATCAAAATAATCAGACAAAATGTCAATGGAGTTTTTGAATGGCCTTACGAAAACGGCACTCAGAAGACGATTCCGCGCAGGAAAACGCGCAGTCGCAGCTGGAATTCGAATCCCAGCCTGAATCATTTGATTCATCTAGCCAAATTTCAGACGAGACGGAAGCTTATGCGGACGGCGGAATCGCTGAAAATCAGGAGTCTTCGTTCGGGAATGATGACGAAGGCGAAGAGCAGGCAGAACATTGCTCGCCTGTGAAAATCACTGTCAAGCCGCGGAAGCGAGTTGTTAAAGTCAAGCCGGAAGAGAAAACTGAAAATCCTTCCGCCGAAAACGAGAACGCTTCTCAGGCTGCTTCTGAAAACGGACACTACGCTCAGAGGTCAAGCTGGAGTTCAAACGGAAAGTATGCGGGCCGGAAAAACGGAGCGAAGACTTATGTTTCCAGAAGCGACCACAGGAGCGAGATGCCGCTTCCTACAGGCGAGATTGATCCTTCTGTCCTTCAGGTTCCTGCCGACGCGAATCCGAACGACGAGAACTCTTCAAAGCCGCGTCTTCTGATAAACGACCTTACAGCGATGGGAATGCATGAGCTTAGAAACCTCGCGGTGAAATACGGATTCAATCCTGAAGACCTTGCCCCTATGAAAAAACAGGAGCTTATCTTTGTTATTCTTAAAGCGCACACAGAGCACGGCGGAATAATTTTCGCTTCAGGCGCTCTTGAGATTCTGCCTGACGGATACGGATTCCTGCGTTCCCCTCAGAACAGTTACCTTCCCGGACCTGACGACATTTACATTTCTCCGAGCCAGATCCGTCTTTTCAACTTAAAGACAGGCGACACGGTTTACGGACAGACCCGTTCTCCTAAAGAAGGCGAACGCTTTTTCGCGCTTTTGAGAATCGAGTCTGTGAACTTTGACGAGCCGCGCGTCGCCCAGACACGTATTCCGTTTGAAAACCTGACCGCTTTGTATCCGAACGAAAAGCTCAGGCTTGAGACAGTCTCGACTGAAGTCTCCTCGCGCATTGTGGATTTGTTTTCTCCAATCGGAAAAGGCCAGCGTCTTCTGATTGTCGCGCCTCCGAAAGCCGGAAAAACAACTCTGATGCAGAAAGTCGCGAACGCGATAACAAAAAATCATCCTGAGGTTTATCTGATTGTTCTTCTTATCGACGAGCGGCCTGAGGAAGTCACTGAAATGGAGCGGGCGATAAAGGGCGAAGTCATTTCTTCCACTTTCGATGAGCAGGCGACACGCCATGTTCAGGTCGCGGAAATGGTCCTGGAAAAAGCCAAGCGCCTTGTCGAGCACAAAAAAGATGTCGTGATTCTTCTTGATTCAATCACGCGTCTTGCGCGCGCTTACAACAACACAGTTCCGACTTCAGGAAAAGTCCTTTCCGGCGGTGTTGACTCGAACGCTTTGCACAGGCCGAAGAGGTTTTTCGGAGCGGCGAGAAACATTGAAGAGGGCGGCTCTTTGACAATCATTTCAACGGCTCTTGTCGAGACAGGAAGCCGGATGGATGAAGTCATTTTCGAGGAGTTCAAGGGAACAGGAAACAGCGAGATTGACCTTGACAGAAAACTTTCAGAAAGGCGGCTTTTCCCTGCAATCAATATCAAGAAGTCAGGAACAAGGCGCGAAGAGCTTTTGCTCAGTCAGGACGAGCTTTCAAAGCTCTGGATTCTGCGCAAGGTTTTCGCTCCGATGGAAGATGCCGAAATTCTTGAGCTTATCCTTGACCGCATGAAGAAGTCAAAGACAAACGACGCTTTCCTTGCGAGCATGAATGTGGGAACTGCGGCGGTTGAATAATTCTGCGCAAATCATTATATTGACAGGACACTTATATCAAATATTGCAGACTGTGGCGATGGAATGAGGAAAGGCTCTGCATCGCCGGGCAGCTGCAGTGGGAGCAAAAGATGAAAAAGGGAATCCACCCGGAATACAAACTTACAAAAATCACTTGCGTATGCGGCAATGTGATTGAGACTCGTTCAACTGTCGAGAACATTCAGGTTGAAATCTGTTCCGCCTGCCATCCGTTCTATACAGGAAAGCAGAAGCTTGTTGACACTGCAGGACGAATCGACAGATTCAACAAGCGCTACGGAATCAAAGAGGCAAACTGAGCTTTCTCTTCCGGGATTTGTTAAAAAAAATAAAGGCTGCGTGAGGCGACAGGTTTCCGCAGCCTTTTTTGTTTTCAGTAAAGCCTGATTTTCCAGAGCCTGTGGCATTTTGTTCCTTCAAAATCTTTAGGAACAGAGTTTTCTGTCATGTCGGAACATTCTGTGTTTTCCGGAAGTCTTTTCATGTCAAAGCGCAGGCGGCTTGAGTTCGTGCTGAAATAAAGCGTTCCGTTTGGGTTCAGGATTTTAACGCAGTTTTCTACAAGAGTCGGCCAGTCGCGGTTTATGTCAAGGATGTTTTCTGTTGACTTTGAGTTGCTGAAAGTCGGAGGATCTAGGATTATTATGTCGAATTTTCCGCGACCTTTTACGCTACCTTGCTCTTTATAAAATAAATCCGTTTCCCCGGATTTTTCCGCTTTTTCCGCCTGTTCAGAAAGCCATTTTACAGCGTCGGCTTTTGTGAGCCTGTATTTTGACTTGTCGGAAAATCCGTTCAGTTTCATGTTCTCTTCCGCCCAGGAAAGATATGTGTTCGACAAATCGACAGATTCAACAAATGCTGCGTTTCCGTTTGCGGCGTGGACAGAAAAACTTCCAGTGTAGCAGAAAAGGTTAAGAACCCTTTTTCCTGAGGATTCCGTGCGGATTTTTTCACGCAGAATTCTGTGGTCAAGAAAAAGCCCTGTGTCAAGGTATGTCGATAAGTCGATTCTGAAAAGTCCGCCGTTTTCAAATACTGTGCCTTTTATTCCGTTGCCGCTATGTTTTTTCTCGTACTGGTTCAGTCCTTTCTGCATTTTTCGCGTTTTCTTCACGATGCGAGAGGCAGGAATGTTCAGGACTTCCGCCGCTGAATCTGCCATAAGCGAAAGCCATTTTTCTTCTTCGTCCTCATCTTTTTCGTAAGGCCGCTCGTAAAGATAAAGGACTGCGTAACGGCGTTTGTCCGCTTCTTTTTCAGCGGACAAATCGTTCGTTGAAATCCGTTCATTCTGTGCGCTTAAAAATTTTTCCGCCTGACTTTTTGTCTTTATTTCTTCAGGAAGAAATTCATAGACATCGAGGGACAAAGGAATTTCTGGAATGTCGCGGTCGTAAAGCCTGTAGCAGGTTATGGTGTTTTTCCGAGCCCATTTCCGTAATGTCCTGTAGTTTTTAGAAAGCCGGTTGCGGAAAAGTTCCGCCTGGTATGCGCTTTTGTCTTTCATTCTGTTTTCCTTGTGATTCTCTGATTCAGTTTTTTTGTTCTGGGTTTTTGCCGTTTTTTCTGGTTTCCGCTGATTTTAGCCTATATGTTCTTTGGTTTTAATAAAAAAGGTCCAGGAGTTTCTGGAGTTTCCTGTAGTCCGCTTCGTTTTGTTTTCTCGTTTCGGCATCCAGATGGCTTATCACAAATTCGCTTTCGTACAAAGAAAGGCATTCGTACACAAAATCGATGTCTTCTTCGCTCAGCTCCGCCAAATCGTCAATCGAGCGGACATCTTTTCTGATTTCGTCAAGAATCGTGTAGGCTTTCTTGCAGTCGTTTTTGATTTCGAGCTCTTCGTCGTCTTTCGGAAAAGCAAGATAGTTGTAGGAAGCCTTGATGTTTTCCGATATTTTTTCAAGAGATTCACAAAGAAATGAATCTAATTTTTTTTTCGTTGAAAGAAGCATTTTTTTATAATAGTGATTTTTTTTTCTGCAAGCAAGAAAGAGCGGTGATGAAGCCGTGGATACAAATTCCCGTTTGTTGTGCTAAAGACTAAAAAGTTATATATTTACGCTTATGAATTTTACTGAATTTAATCTTGACGGTCGGCTTCTTGAAGGGATTGAGAACGCCGGCTACACAAACTGCACTGAAGTCCAGGAGCAGGTTTTGAAGAATTCGCAGGACGGTTCGGATCTGTATGTCCAGTCACAGACTGGAACCGGAAAGACTGCAGCTTACCTTGTTGCTATAATACAAGAACTTCTTTCAAAGGACGACAAAAAAGGAAAGAAGGCTTTGATTCTGGTTCCGACCAGGGAACTTGCGGTTCAGGTCGAGGAAGAAGCGAAAACTTTGGCAGGACCTTCTGGCCTTAAAGCCTACAGTTTTTACGGCGGAGTAGGATATGAAAAGCAGATTTCGGCTGTGAAAAAGGGCGTCGACATCATTGTCTCGACTCCGGGACGTCTTATCGACCTTGAGGAAGGCGGAAACATAAAACTCGATGATGTCGCTTTTTTGGTCTGCGACGAGGCGGACAGAATGTTCGACATGGGATTTTATCCTGACCTCAGGAAAATACTCAAGTTCATTCCTAAAAGCGAAGAGCGTCAGACAATGCTTTTTTCCGCGACGCTCAACACTTATGTAAAAAACCTTGCATGGGAATACACTCTCGACGCGAAAGAGATTGAAATCCAGGCGGAAAACATCACAGTTTCTGAAATCGCGCAGGAGCTTCTGCACGTTTCAAGCGATGAGAAGATGAAGCTTCTTGTCGGAATACTTAAAAACGAGAGTCCTGAAAGCGTGATAATCTTCTGCAACACAAAAAAATCCTGCGAGATTGTCGCAAAACGCCTTGGTCTGAACGATATAAAAGCCGGATTTCTTATCGGAGACCTTCCGCAGAAAAGGAGGCTTTCAATACTGAACGATTTCAAGGACGGAAAGCTTTCTGTTCTTGTCGCGACAGATGTCGCCGCGCGCGGAATCGATGTCTCGGACCTTGCGATGGTCATAAACTACGACCTTCCTAACGAGGCGGAAAACTATGTCCACAGAATCGGGCGGACTGCAAGGGCAGGAAAATCAGGAAAGGCTTACACTTTCTGCTCGGAGCAGGATGTCTACAATCTTCCTGCGATTGAGCGTTTCATCGATATGCAGATTCCTTCAAAAGTCGCTTATTCGGAGCAGATGCTCGAGGACAAGTCCAGCGGAGTCTACATCAGGCTTGAAAACTGGCACGACGACGAGGAACATTCAGGCGGCGGATTCAGGAAAAACGACGGAAAGAAAAAATATCAGAAAGGAAACAAGGATTCCTATTCGGGAAAAGCTCCGCGGAAAAACGGATACAAGAAATCCGGCGGAAAAAAGAATTACTCTTCAGGCGAAAAAGAGGATTTTTCAAAGCTCGAGGCTATGTCAAGCGAAGAGCGCATGAAGTACTACAAGGAAAAATACGGAACTCCGGGGCTTGAAAAGGCTTATAAGAATCCGAAAAAAGACGGAAACAAAGCTTACGGAAAAAAATCTTATTCAGGAAAAACGTTGTCTTCAGGAAAGCCTGGTTTTTCAGGAAAAAACGCTTATTCTTCTGGCGGAAAATATTCCGGAAGCAAAAAAACTTATCCGGACAAGAAAAGAAATCAGGACAGTTCTAGAAAAGACTACAGCAAGAACAAGAATTTCAAGGGCAGCAAGTTTGTCCAGAGAGGAAAATCCTCTGCAAATAAGAAATCTTCCGGAAAGAAAGGCTTTCTTTCAAAAATCAAGGCGTTTTTCGGACGTTGAAAAAAGATTGCGGAATTTTCGTTTTATGTGAAATTCCGCAGTTTCTCATGCGGAAAAAATAAAACAATTATAAGGAAATATAAATGATTACAGTAAGTGATGTAAGCGTTCGTTTTGGCGAAAAACCTTTGTTCAAGGACGTTAATTTAAAGTTTACCGACGGAAACTGCTACGGAATAACAGGCGCGAACGGAGCGGGAAAATCCACATTCTTGAAAATACTTTCCGGCGAAATCGAGCATGATTCTGGAACAATCACGATTACTCCGGGACAACGGATGGCGGTTTTGCGTCAGGATCACTTTGCATTCGACAAATATTCTGTGAAAGACACAGTTATGATGGGTTTTCCAAAACTTTATGAACTTTCAAAGCAGATTGACGAAATTTATGCAAAAGAAGATTTTTCTGATGAAGACGGAATAAAAGCAAGCGAAATGCAGGCGGAATTCGGCGAACTTGGCGGCTACGAAGCGGAAAACCAGATTGAGCAGATGCTTTCAGGACTTGGTCTGGAGGAAGAATTCCACGACAAAATGATGAGCGAACTTGATGAAAGCCAGAAAGTGCGCGTTCTTTTGGCGCAGGCGATTTTCGGAAATCCTGACATTCTTCTTCTTGATGAGCCAACAAACGGTCTTGACATTGAATCAATTTCATGGCTTGAAAACTTTCTTCTTGAATTTGAAAACACTGTTATTGTTGTAAGCCACGACCGCCATTTTTTGAACACAGTCTGCACATTCATCTGCGATATTGACTACGGAAAAATAACTCAGTTTGCAGGAAACTACGATTTCTGGTATCAGATGACGCAGATTATGCAGCGGCAAGCAAAGGAGCAGCAGAAAAAGGCTGAAGACAAAATGAAAGACTTGAAAGAATTCATTCTTCGCTTCAGTTCAAACGCCGCAAAATCAAAGCAGGCGACAAGCCGCAAAAAGATTTACGACAAGCTTGCCCAGTCTGTTGAAGATTTGCCTGTTTCAACAAGAAAGTTTCCTTATGTGAACTTCAAGCCTGACAGAGAAATCGGAAACAATGTTCTTGAAGTTAAAAACCTTAACTTGAAAGATGATGACGGAACTGTTTTATTGAAAGATTTCAGCTTTAGAGTGAACAGAACTGACAAAATCGCGTTTGTTGGAATCGAGCATAATTCAATTTCAGCATTTTTTGACATAATCAACGATGTGAAAAAGCCTGATTCCGGCGAAGTTTACTGGGGACAGACAACAAGCCACACTTATCTTCCGCGCGACAATTCAAGTTATTTTGAAAACAATCTGAACATAACTGAATGGCTTAAACAATATTCAAAAGACCAGGACGATTCTTACGTGCGCGGATTTTTGGGACGAATGCTTTTTTCCGGCGATGAATCTTTGAAGAAGGTGAAAGTTCTTTCCGGCGGTGAAAAAGTTCGATGTATGCTTTCAAAACTTATGCTTTCCGGTGCGAACGTTATAATTATGGACGACCCGACTAATCATCTTGATTTGGAAGCGATTCAGTCATTGAATGAAGCGCTTATAAACTTTCCGGGCGTTGTGCTTTTCACAAGCCACGACCACGAGTTCATCGAGTCTATTGCGAACAGAATTGTGGAAATCACGCCGAACGGAATAATCGACAGAATGACAAACTTCGACAACTACATTTCAGACGATTCAATCACAGAAATCCGAAAGAAAATGTACGAAGGAACAGGAAAGAAGATTAAGTTCAGAATCTAGTAAATTGACAATTTACAATTGATAATTGACAATTTTTTTCTGGAAGCCTTTTGTTGTTTCACGAAAAGTGCCACACACACAGTCAAAGCAAGTGCGTATGACTGTGGATTTTACTACGTAAAATCTTAAAATTATGGAAATCGTAGATTTCCTAAATCCGTGTGATAAATCCGTGTCATGTTTTCCTTCACAAAAAAATTGCGGAAACTTGGAGCAATTTTTCAGTATTTGCTATTTTGCAAGGGAACGCCAAGATTATTAATTCAGCATTATAAATTATTAATTATAACTATAATTGAAAAATTCGCCTTTGTGTCTTATATTTAGTAACTATGAAACTGCATACATTTAAAGGTGGAATTCACCCGCGGGAGATGAAGGAGCTTTCTTCAAAAAGTCCTTTGACTTCTGCGTTTCCTGCATCAAGGACAGTTACAATTCCTGTAACAATGGGAGGAGCCCCAAACAGTCCTTTGGTTCAGGTTGGAGATTCGGTTGCAAAAGGTCAGATAATTGCATCCGGAGAAAAAATGATGAATTGTCCGGTTCATTCGTCTGTTTCGGGAAAAGTAAAGAAGATTGCAACTTGTCTTTCGCCCGGAAACGTGAATGTTCCGTGCATTGTAATAGAAGCCGATGATACTGATGCAACTTCGTATATGGAAGCGCTTGACCCTTTTTCATGCGAAGCCAGCGTTGCGTTAGAACGCATAAAGGACGCAGGAATTGTCGGAATGGGAGGAGCGTCTTTTCCAACTCATGTAAAGCTTAATCCTCCAGAAGACAAAGAAATCGACTATGTTTTGGTGAACGCAGCCGAATGTGAGCCTTACTTGACTTGCGATGAACGCACAATGCTTGAAACGCCAAATCGTGTTGTTGACGGACTTGCAATCGCGCTTAGAATCGCTGGAGCGAAAGGTATCATCGCGCTTGAAAACAACAAAGCGTACATTAAGCCGATTCTTGAAGAAGAAATCCTGAAAAGCGGTTACGCAGACGATATAAGCGTTTTCCTTTTAAAGACAAAATATCCGCAAGGTTCAGAAAAATTTATCGTTTCGTCGTGCTTGAAAGCGGAAATTCCAAGCGGAAAACTTCCTGCCGATGCTGGCGTTATTGTTTTGAATGTCGGAACAGTCAGCGCAATCAGCGATGCGTTCAGGCTTGGGAAACCTTTGATTGAACGCAGCATAACGATTAGCGGAGGCGCGGTTGAAAAGCCTTGCAATCTTTCTGTTCCAATCGGAACTATGATAAGCGATTTGATTCCGTCCGCATTTAATTTGAAAGAAGGCGAAACTGTAAAAGTAATCTCCGGCGGACCGATGATGGGCTTTTCAATGAGTTCGCTTGATTTTCCTGTTACAAAAGGAACAAGCGGAGTAACTTTCCTTACAAAAAAAGAAACATTTCTTACAGAAGAGGATGACTGCATTTCGTGCGCGTCATGCGTGAACACTTGCGCAATGCATCTTTCTCCGATTTTGATGAACCGAGCGCTTTTGGCAGGCGACATTGAAAAAGCAAAAAAATTTGGATTAATGGACTGCATAGAATGTGGATGCTGTGCTTTTGTTTGTCCTGCAAATATTCGTCTTGTTCAGCGTTTTAGAATCGGAAAGCAGATTGTCCGTTCAAGACTTGCGGCGGAAAAAGCGAAGCAAGCAAAACTTGAAGAATCTAAAAAAGCGGAGGCAAAATAATGGCGGAAAACAGATTTTATCTTTCATCAAGCCCGCATTTTTCTCTTGGCATTTCAACGCAGAAAATAATGCTCGCCGTTATAATTTCGCTTCTTCCTGAATGTGTTTACGGCGTTGTGGTTTTCGGGCTTCGCGCTTTGCTTGTTATTTTAACGAGCGTTATCTCGTGCGTCGCTTTTGAGTTTTTGTTTCAGTTTTTTACAAAACAGAAAATCGTGATAAAGAATTTAAGCGCGGTTGTTTCGGGCATTCTGCTTGCGTTGGTTTTGCCTTCGACTGTTCCTTTCTGGCAGGTTGTTCTAGGTTCTGCGGTTGCAATGATAATCGCAAAAGGACTTTTCGGCGGAATCGGAAGCAATGTTTTTAATCCTGCATTGACTGGACGCGCTTTTCTTTTTATAAGTTTTCCTAGCGCAATCGGAGCAAAATGGTTTGATCCGAATCTTGTGCCGCGCATTCATGCAGAGCTTTTAGGACGTGGACTTTCTGAAAGCCAGATTGACGCGATGAGCCAGGCTACAGTCTGGGACGGAATTACTTCAAGCACGGTTTTAAGCTCTTTTAAAAACGGTTCGCTTGATGTTCACCATTTTGACTTTCTTTCATACTTTTTCGGAAACAGAGCAGGATGTATTGGCGAAACTTCTGTTTTCCTTATTTTAGTTTCGTTTGTTTTTCTTTTGCTTTGCAAAGTGATTGACTGGCGTGCGCCTTTAGGAATGATAGCAACATTTGCAGCGGGAACATTCATTTCTGCAGTTGTGAAATCAGCGGATTTCGTTTCTTCTGTAGAATATGTTGCGGCTTCCCTTTTGTCTGGCGGAATAATGTTCGGCGCGACTTTCATGGTTACAGATTACGCGACAACGCCTGTTACAAAGCCCGGAAGATTTGTTTTCGGAATTGGATGCGGACTTATAACTTTCCTTATAAGAACATTCGGCGGTTATCCTGAAGGCGTTATGTTCAGCATTCTTATAATGAATGCAGTTTCACCATTCTTGAACAACTTGACTGTAAGAAAATACGGTTACGGAAAAAAAGGAAATCGTCGTGCAGATGTTCAGAAAATCGAAATGGAATTTGACTTAAAGAATGCGAAAGACGTTTCTCTTTCATCAAATGCGGCTGAAGGAGGATTAAGATAAAAACCGTCTAAAATAGCGCCGGTTTTTATCTTGTAAAGTTTGCGTCGCAAACTTGCATATTTACTGCGTTTCTTCATTTCATTGCAGAAACGCTTAAAAAGTCATTCGGAAGTTGAAACTTCCTTCTTGACTTTTTATGTGAGGAAAAAATGACTAATGCTTCTTCTAAAAAAAATAACGCAGGCAATTTTGAAACAATAAAACTTGGTCTTGTGCTTGCTTTGTATGCGACAGTTTCGTGCGCGGTTCTTGCGGTTGTGAACAATTTTACTTCTCCAAGAATTGCATTGAATCAGGAAATAAAAATCAACAATTCGATGAAAGAATTTTTTCCGAATGATTCGTTTTCGTTTGAAAGTGTAAGCGATTATGAACCAAAAGAAGTCGGTTCTATAAAGATTGAAAACGTAATCATTGCAAAAGAAAACGGAAAAATCGTCGGCGGAGCATCTCAAGTATCTGGACCTACTTATGATCAGGGAACAATTTTGGTTGGAATGAAAACAGACGGAACTTTGCAAGGCTTAAAATTCTTGAAACTTTCTGATTCGCCGGGCTTTGGATTAAAAGCGAATGACGCGACATTTAAAGTTCAAAGCGGAAAAACATTTTACGGTCAGTTTGAAGGCAAAAACGCGAAAGACGGATTTATAAACGGAAAAACTTTTGACGGAATTTCCGGGGCAACGATAACTACAAACGGAGTTGCCGCTCTTTTGACCGAAGGAACAAATGCTCTTTTCAAGTATTTTGAAAATGCGGGAGGCGAAAATGAGTAACAAACTTAAAGTTTTCACGAACGGTTTTATCCGTGAAAATCCGCTTCTGGTTCTGAATATCGGCTTGTGTTCGTCTTTGGGCGTTACTACAAGCATTTTCAACGGACTTGGAATGGGAATGGGAATGACGTTCGTTCTTTTGATGAGCGAAATTGTAATAAGCATTTTCAGAAAGAAAATTCCTTCTGCGATTCGTCTTCCTGTTTTCATCACGATAATCGCGGCGTTCACAACGATTGTTCAGCTTATTTTGAACGCTTATGTTGAATCTTTGTATGAAGCACTGGGCGTTTTTCTTCCGCTTATCGTTGTAAACTGCATTATTATGGGACGCGTTGAAGCGTTCGCATCAAAAAACACAGTTCTAGATTCCGCGCTTGACGCTCTTGGAATGGGAATCGGCTACACTTGCATTCTTGTCCTGATTTCGTTTGTCCGCGAACTTTTAGGCGGCGGAACTTTGATGAGCGGAACTGCATTGAAGGCTGAAATAATTCCTGAATCATTCAGAGTTGGAATTTTCAACAGCGCACCAGGCGGATTCTTAGTTTTCGGAATATTGGCGGCGACTGTTCAAGCGATAAAGCAGGCAAAGGCTAAAAAAGCAAAAAAGCCTTTTGTTCCGGAAGAAGCAAACTGCACTTCATGCAAACTTGAATGTCCTGCAAAACCTAAAACTGAAACAAAGATGCAGGAAACTGTTCAGTCTTCAACAGCAGAATCTTCAGCAACGCAATCTGAAACAGTTCAAGTTCAAAAGGAGGAAAAATAAATGGCTGACATTTTAAAGCTCCTTATAAAATCTGCGATTATCGACAACGTTGTTTTTATTCAATATTTGGCAATCTGTCCTTTCATCGGAATGACAAGCGAAACTGACAAAGCCGCTGGAATGGGAATTGCAACTTCGTTTGTAATCGTTCTTGCGACTGCTGTAACTTGGCCGATTTACAAACTTATCATGATTCCGCTTCACTTGGAATTTTTGCAGACATTGATGTTCATACTTGTGATTGCGTCGCTGGTTCAGCTTGTGGAATTCTTCCTTAAAAAATCGATTCCGTCGCTTTACAAGTCGATGGGCGTTTATCTTGCCTTGATTACGACAAACTGTGCTGTTTTGGGCGTTACAATAAACTGCATAAGTAAAAATTACAATTACGGACAAAGCCTTGTTTACGCTTTAGGCTCTGCGCTCGGTTTCCTTCTTGCGATGGTGATTATGAGCGGAGTAAGAAGCAGAATCAAGATTGCAAGAGTTCCAAAGGCTTTTCAAGGAACTCCGATTCTTTACATTGCGGCAGGACTTTTAAGCCTTGCTTTCTTAGGTTTTAAAGGAATCATAAAATGAAAATTGTAATTTCTACTATATTAGTTTCGCTTGCAATCGGATTCATTCTTGGAGTTCTTTTAGGACTTTTCAAGAAAATCTTTCAAGTGAAAGTTGACCCGAAAATTCAGGAAGTCCGCGATGCTTTAAGCGGCGCAAACTGCGGAGGATGCGGTTATGCTGGCTGCGATTCATTTGCGGAAGCGGTTGTAAAAGGCGAGGCTCCGACAAATGGTTGTGTCGCAGGAGGCGCATCTTGCGCGGCAAAAATCGCTGCAATTATGGGCGGAGGAGACGCAGGCGAAGTTCGTCCTAAAGTTGTTTTTCTTGCCTGCAACGGAACAAAGACTTGCGCTAAAGACAAAGGCGAATATCTTGGACCTAAAACTTGCAGAGATGCAAACCTTGTGACAGGCGGAACAAAAAAGTGTTCGTTTGGCTGCATCGGTTTTGGCGACTGCGTGGAATCCTGTCCGTTCGGCGCGTTAAGCATGGGAAAAGACGGAATTCCTGTTGTTGACAGGGAAAAATGCGTTGCCTGCGGAAAATGCGTCAAGTCTTGTCCGAAAAAACTTTTTTATTTTGTTTACAAAGACGAAAAAGGCTCGATTGCGCGATGTTCTTCACGGAGCGAAAACAAGGCTCAGATTCGTAAAGACTGCACTCAAGGATGTTTTAAATGCGGAATGTGCGTAAGAAAATGTCCGGAACACATAATCGAACTTGTAAACGGAATTCCGCAGATTGAAAGAGCAAAATGCACGCTTTGCGGAGAATGTGTCAAGGCTTGCCCTGACAAAGTGCTTGCAATCATCAATTCATAATTGTTGATTATGTTTCAGGCTTTTAAGCATGTCTTCAAAAAGATTCTTCGCTTTCTCGCCTGAAACCGGCTCTTCCGGATTGTGATATTCAACAAGATTAGAAGGAATTTCGTCTAAAAATCGGCTTGGCTCGCAGTCGATTAGAACGCCTTGCTTTCGCCTTTTCTGGCAGCTTGAAAGAATGAGTTTTTCCTGAGCCCGCGTGATTGCAACGTAAAAAAGGCGGCGTTCTTCCTCAATGTTTCCTTCGTTTTCTTCAAGCGAACGCTGATGAGGAATCAGGCTTTCCTCGCATCCTGCGATGAACACAACAGGAAACTCCAAGCCTTTTGACGCATGGATTGTCATAAGGTTCACTTTTCCTTTTCCCTGCTCGTCATCCAAATCATCGCGGCTCATGAGCGTTATTCTGTTCAGATACTGAAAAAGGTTTGGATTTATATTGTCAGGGTCGTTTTCCCAGTTTTCAATCATTGTAAGAAAATATTCGATGTTTTTAAGTTTGAATCTGACTGCTTTTTCGCTTTTTGAAAACTCAGAAACGAGGTAAGACTTGTAATCAACATCTTCAATCATTTCGCGTACTTTTTTGCTTAAATTGCGTCCGCCTAAAAGTTTTCCACGTTCGTTTTCAATCATCGTTACAAAACTTTCCAAATCGTCATGAAGTTTTACTCCGACTTCGTTTTCATCTTTTTTTAGAAGAGAAGTGATTGCTGTCCATAGCGAACTTTTAAGTTCTTCCGCTTCATCATTTATTTTCTGAATCGCGCTTCGTCCAATTCCGCGCCGGGGAACGTTTATAATCCGCAGAAGGTTTATGTCGTCATCATGATTTGAAATCACGCGGAGATAACTTATTATGTCTTTTATTTCCGCGCGTTCAAAAAAACTTTTTCCTCCGCTCATTGTGTAAGGAATGTTGTTTTCCAAAAACGCTTCCTCGATAAAACGGCTTTGCGTGTTCGCGCGCATTAAAACGCCAAAATCATCGTACTTGCGTTTTTCTTCCATGCTGATTCCCTGAATCGATTCTGCAATAAAATCCGCCTCCGCGCTTTCGTTTTCGGGCATGAAAATCTCAATCGGTTTTCCGCTTCCTTTTCCGCTCCAGAGTTTTTTGTCTTTTCGGTTTGTGTTGTGAGAAATAACTCCGTTTGCCGCATCCAATATTGTTCCAGTTGAACGGTAATTCTGTTCAAGGCGGATTTCAGTAACATCAAAGTCTTTTTCAAAGTTCACGATGTTCTGATAATCCGCGCCGCGCCAGCTGTAAATCGACTGGTCATCATCTCCGACAACTGCAATGTTTTTATCCGCAAGAAGATGCATAAGTTCATACTGCTGATGGCTTGTGTCCTGGAACTCGTCAACCATAATGTATTTGAACCGTTCTTTGTATCGGGCAAGAACATCTGGATTTTCACGGAAGAGTTTTATCGGAAGAACAATCAAATCGTCAAAATCAACGGCATTGTAAAGTTTTAATCCTTCCTCGTAAGAATCGTAAAGAGTGCGGTACATATCGTTGTCGCTTTTCCAGGATTTTCGCCCTGTCTTTATGTCTGAAAAAAGCGTCGCGATTTTGTAAACGTCCAAAGCGTCAGGCGAAAAGTTTAATTCGCGTCCACATTCTTTTATGAGCGAAGATTTGTCTGATTCATCATAGATTGAAAAATTTTCCCTGTAGCCAAGTTTTTCTATGTTCTGATGAAGAATTTTTACTCCGAACGCATGAAATGTTGAAACTGTAAGATTCTGGAGTTTTCTCTGCGTCAAATCTTTGATTCTGCTTTCCATTTCGCGTGCGGCTTTGTTTGTGAATGTTAATGCTAGAATTTGGCTCTGCGGAATTCCTTTGTCGAGCATGAAAGCGATTCTATATGTTATGACGCGCGTTTTTCCGCTTCCGGCTCCAGCGATTATAAGAATCGCGCCTTCGGTTGTTGTGACTGCTCTGAACTGTTCGGGATTCAGTTCGCTTTTCAGGTTTTCCAGATTCAAAGACATAGGAAACTAAAATTAACATCAACTTGATTTTTACGCAATATCGGTTAAAATTATCCTGATTTATTAAATCTATTAAACATTTTCTGGAGAATACAATGAATTCCACAGTAACCGCTTTTTTTTCACGGCACAGTTTTGTTTCCCATCAGGATATCGGGACAATCGCGAAATCAATCCTTTCGGACATGAACAGAGGCCTACGCAAGGAAAAATCCGACGAGGATATGATTCAGACTTTCAGCCTTCCGCCTGAGAATGCTGTAAAATCAAAAAGCGTTATTGTGATTGATGCCGGCGGAACAAACTTTAGAAGCTGTCTTGTAACTTTTGATGAAAAAGGCGAGGCTACGATTTCTGATCTTGAAAAAACAAAAATGCCCGGAGTTGAAAAAGAGCTTTCCAAAAAAGAATTCTTTGACAAGTTCGCGGAAAACCTTGAGCATCTTAAGAACAAGGCGGATTCAATCGGATTCTGCTTTTCCTATCCGATGAAAATAACAGAGGACGGCGACGGAATCCTGATTAATTTTTCCAAGGAAGTGAAAGCGCCCGAGGTTGTCGGCTGCGCGATAGGAAAATGCCTTAAAGCCGCTCTGGTGGAACACGGCTGGAACGAGCCTAGAAAAATCACTTTGCTGAACGACACGGTCGCCGCTTTGCTTGCAGGAAAAGCCGCCGCGAAAACTTATCCTTATTCTTCTTACATTGGTTTGATTCTTGGAACTGGACTGAACGCCGCTTATATTCAGCCTGAAATCCCCGGTTCCATAAAAAAGCAGATAATTGTGTGCGAGTCAGGAAAGACAAAAAATGTCGTCATGTCTGACTTTGACAAATCCTACGACGCTAAATCTCAGAATCCTGGAACTGCGTTTATTGAAAAACAGTGCGCCGGCGGATATTTAGGTTCAATCGCGTATGAGCTTATAAAATTTGCTGTGAGCGACGGGCTTTTCTCCGAGCCTTTCGCAAACGAGCTTTCAAAGCTTGAATCTATGACTTTGATTGAATTCGACAATTTCCTTCATAATCCTTACGATGTTTCTACAGTTCTTGGAAAAATGGCGGGCGAAAAGGCGACAGACGAGGATTACAACACGCTTTACCAGATTCTTGACGCTCTGGTTGAACGTTCGGCGCGCTGCGCTTCCGCGATTTTGTCTGCGGCTGTGATTCAAAGCGGAGAAGGAAAAAACGCCGCCCGCCCTGTATGCATTGTCTGCAACGGCTCGACATTCTGGAAATCGAGCATGATTTACGAGCGCGTTTCCGCTTGTCTTGAGGATTTTCTTACAGTGAAAAACGATCTGCACTGGAAAATCGTTTCCGTGGAGAACGACATCACTCTCGGAACTGCAATCGGCGGACTTTTGCAATGAGAAAGACGGAAATCAGTTTTCAAGAACACGCGGAAATTGTTTTCCGTGCCTGCAAACCCTTGCATAGATTTTTTTGGGAAAGCGACATATAATATTGCCTCGAGGATTTAAGTGAAAAACGCAGGAAAATCAATTGTTCTTATAATGCTGATTGTAATCATGGCCTTGGGCGGACTTATGTGGTTCGATTATCTTGGCGTCATAAATGTGAAAAGGGTTTTCTCTCCTGTTTACAGGCTTCTTGGAAAAGAACCTCAGGTTTCCGCCGTGAACTCTTCATCTCCTGTCACAGCCGACCTTGACCAGGAACGGATTGAAAAACAGCGCGAGGCTCTTGAGCTTTACAGGGAAGAGCTTGAAAGAAGGGAAACTGAAATATCTGAAAAGGAAAAACTAAATGAACAGATTGCGCTTGAGCTTTCAAACCGTGAAAAGACGCAGGAGGAACGCGAGCGCGTGTTCGACCAGACTGTAAGACAGTACGACGACAGGAATCTGAACATAGAGCAGATTGCCCTGAACCTGAACGGAATGCAGCCTCAGGCGGCGGTGAACATACTTCTTGCGATGGACGACCAGGTTGTGATTGATGTTCTAAGAAAAGTCGAGGAAATCGCCGCGCGCGACGGCTCTTCTTCAATGGGAAGCTACTGGCTTTCTCTTATGCCTGCCGAACGCGCCGCGGAAATCCAGAGAAAAAGCTTGAGCCGCCCTGATTCTTTATAGATTCTAAAAAATCCTTTTTAATCCAGCAGACAAAAAATCCTAAGATAAAAAGCAGTTTTTCCGATAAATTTATTGGAGGAATTGCGATGCGCGAACTCTTGAATATGGCGGCGGATTTTTCAAACGCCCTTTCAGTGCAGGACATGAAACTCGCTGGTTTTTCTTTCTCTTCAAAAAACGCGGCAGAAACCTCATCTGATTCAAGGAAATCCTTCGGAATGCTCGTGGACGACGCGAAAAGAAATTCTGAAGTCCGTCCTGAATCCGATGCGAAAAAAACTTCTGAAAGCTCAGGTGTTTCTGAAAAATCCGGGCTTGCGGAAGAAAGAATTTCAAAGAAAAGTGAAAATTCTGGGCAGAATGAAAAAAACTCTTCCGCATCAGAGATTTCATCAGATGTTTCAGAAGAAAAAGAAGGAAACCGGACTGAAAAAAAATCCGTTTCCTCAAAGGATTCCCTGGAAAACTCTGGAAAAAATCAGATTGCGTCTGAAAAATCTTTGTCTTCCGGAAAGAACGGAAAAGATTTCGCGGACTTTTCAAGGATTTCAAAGGAAAACCGGAATTCCGGCTCAGAAATTCCTGAAAACGGAAATAAAATTTCACTTCCTGAAAACGGAAAAAATCTTTCAGCTGAAAACATGAACCGAAAAATTTCCAGAAAAAATGAGGCGAAATCTTCTGAAAGCGGCTCTGATTCCGGGATTCTTTCAAATCTTTCAGGCGGAACGGTTTTTCTTCAAGGCAAAAACGAAATAAGTTTAAATGCGGATTCTTTTTCTGTTTCAGATTTTGCCTTGGACACGGATTTTTCTTTGCAGAAAAAATCTGACAGGCAGGGAAAAACTTTCTCTTTAGGAAAAGACGGAAAAATCACTGTGAACGATTTCCGCACGGAAGAAAACGCTCAGAAATCGCTGAAAGCCGAAAACAGGCTTGAGATAAAAAGCGTGAGGCTTGACGGCGGAAATTCTCTTGAAATGGAGATGAGCCTTTCTGAAAGCAACGCGCAGAACATATCGCAGAACATTCTTTCAAGCTCAAGCCAGGCGGCCGCTTCTTCAGGGTCGAATTTCCAGGCGATGCTCCAGAATCAGATTCAGGCGAACGCGGACGCTTTTGTTAAAGCCGGAAACATTGTCCTGAAAGACAACGATGTCGGCGAAATCAGGCTTGTCCTTCATCCTGAGTCGCTTGGAAACGTGAAAATCGACCTTCACCTTAAGGACAACGCGATTTCAGGAAAGATAATTGTCCAGACGCAGGAAGCCTTCGAGGCTTTCAAGGAAAGCGCGGAAAGCCTGAGGCAGGCTTTCTCTTCAAGCGGATTTGATGCGGGCGGGTTCGAGCTGAGTTTTGCCGGCCAGGACAGGGGCGGAAACCAGTTTTCTGAAAACGGAGACAAAAGAAGCCTTGAGGAACGGGCTTTCGCTTACGTCGGAGAAAACGATGATTTTTCTTCCGCGGACGAAATCCTTGGTTTTTCGGGAGATTATTCCACGAATTCTGTAAACATTGTGGCTTAAAAGTTCGATATTAAATCTAGGATTTGATTCAGCTGGTTCTGATTAAATGATTTTATAGGAGTTCTGATTATGGAAACAAGTGTTTTGAACAGTGCCATGACGGCAAGCGAAAAATTTGCTGTTGAGAACGAAGTGAACCGCTTCAACAAGGCGAACGCTTCAAACGGCAGAAAAGCCACTAACGAGCTTGGTAAAGATGATTTTCTTAAGCTTCTGATTACCCAGCTTTCAAATCAGGATCCTACAAATCCTATGGAGGACACTCAGTTTATTTCACAGATGGCGCAGTTTTCATCGCTTGAACAGATGACGAATATGAACGAGTCGTTTTCAAAAATGGCTGGAATGCTCAGTTCGTCCCAGGCTTCCGCGACGCTCGGAAAAACTGTCGAAATAAATGTCGGGGATGCGACAGCAAAAGGAACCGTCGAGGCCGCGACTTTCGGCGAAAATCCTGAGGTTCTTGTGAACGGAATGTATTACAGCATGAGCCAGATTAAGGCTGTCTACGGTTATTAATTTTATTGCAGGGGTAAAAACATATGATGAGATCACTTTATTCTGGAGTTTCGGGACTACAGAATCATCAGACAAGAATGGATGTTATCGGAAACAACATCTCGAACGTGAACACAACAGGCTTTAAACGCGGAAGAGTGAACTTTCAGGATATGATAAGCCAGCAGGTCGCAGGCGCGGCAAAGCCGACTGAAGAGCTCGGCGGCGTGAACCCGAAAGATGTCGGGCTTGGAATGACAATCGCGACAATCGAGCAGGTTTTCACTCAGGGAAACCTTCAGACAACCGGAGTTTCAACTGATGTCGCGATTCAGGGAAACGGATTTTTCATCGTGAAAAACGGCGACGAGTCATTCTACACCAGAAACGGCGTTTTCGGTCTTGACCGCGACGGAACTCTTGTGAACCCTGCAAACGGAATGAGAGTCCAGGGCTGGATGGCACGCGATTTGAACGGAGAGCAGGTTGTCCAGACTGCGGCGACCCCGACAGATTTGGTGATTCCTGTTGGCTCAAAAGATCCTGCGCGCGAGACTGGAAATGTCCTTTTCTCCTGCAACCTGAACAAAAACACGCCTGAAATTCTTGAAGGCGCTTCTGTGAACGATGTTGCGGCGGGAACATGGGCGACTGAGCAGAAAATCTACGACAGTTTCGGAAACGAGCATCTTCTTTCTGTCTCGTTCCAGAGAGTTCTGGGAAATCCGAACGCATGGGAAGCGACTGTGAATGTCGACGCGGACAACGCTGATTTGACGCAGACACGCGTCGGACTTGCGACAACAGACGGAATGACAAACACATTCATCGTTGAGTTCGACAATCTTGGTGCCCTGAGAAGCGTCACAGATTCTTCAGGAGCCTTGAGCAACGAAGAGGGAGAGATAATTCTTGCGACTTCATACACAGTGCCGGAATCAGAGCCTGACGCGGATGGAAACCCTCTCCGCCACACATTCAATATAAACCTTGGGACAATCGGAAGCTTTTCAAACACAATCACGCAGTCGGCTTCAAAGTCTACCACAAAAGCGTTCAGCCAGGACGGATACGGATTGGGTTATCTTGACAACTTCAAGATTGATTCAAGCGGAACAATAACAGGCGTTTACTCGAACGGAACAAACAGGGTTATCGGTCAGCTTGCCCTGGCGACTTTCGCGAACGACCGCGGTCTTGAAAAGGCCGGTGACAACACTTATGTCGAGACAAACAACTCAGGACAGGCGAACATAGGCGAGTCAGGAGTCGCAGGAAAGGGAAGCCTTCTTGCAGGCGCTCTTGAAATGTCGAACGTCGACCTTTCCGAGCAGATGACTGACATGATTGTGACCCAGCGCGGATTCCAGTCGAACGCGAAGACAATCCAGACGGCGGACACTTTGCTTGAGACAGTTCTTAGCCTTAAACGCTAAACTAGACTAATCAGCGTGTCGTAACGCAAAAAATAAAGCCCGGCTTTCGAGAGAGCCGGGCTTTTTCTTTACAGAATCTGTCTTGCGTTTCCGCCGCCTGATTTTGCCGCGTTTTTGTGCCGCATTTTGAAAAAAAATCACAGTTTGAACGAAGTCGAGACCGCTCCTGTGAAATAGTTTGTCCGCGGATTCCATGAGAGCGAGAATCCTGCCTCGAAGAAAGGCAGTGTGAGGGCGAATCCTCCGAAAATCTGCGGCTGTATATTCTTGAAATCAAAATTGTTGCTGTTTTCTCCGCTTCCGCTTTTTGAGGCATCGTCAGCTTTGCTTCCGTTTATGGTTGTCGTGTAGCTCCAGTCGTAGCCGCAGTCGGTTTTTGTTACAAGCGCTCTTCCTCCGAGGAAAGGCGTGAAAACCAGAATCCTCTTTGAAACCTGAGCCTGAAGATAGAAAGTGTTTGTCTTAAGGGCGAGGTTCACAGAAGTTGAAAGGTTTCCGTCGATAGTTGTTCCTTGAACACTCGAAGAGATTTCCTTTGACGCTCCGAGCGAGACATTCTGCTTCTGGAAAATATATCCGGCTCCTACTGAAACCTGAGGAAGAATTATGTTTCCCTGAAAGACAGCGTAACGGAAGTCCGCGCCGAGCGTCGTATATTCAAAGTTAAAATTCATGTCCGTGATTTTTATGTTCTTCAGCACATTTTTGGTCGTGACTGCGAAAACTCCAACATCGAACGGAAGGAAAACGCCTCCGATTCTTGCACGCACGCTTGTGGCAGGAAGAGGAATTTTTGAAGGAAGAGACAGGTTTAAGTCCACAGCCGCGTTGTTTGCTTCAAGCGAAGTTTTTATTTCAGAAAAAAGGGCCTGGACAGAATCAGTGACAAGGCTTGTGTCGATAAGGGTTCCAGAAACTGCGATTCCTGCCTGAAAATGCGGCGGAATCGAAGGAAAGACTTTTCCGATGTAAGCGTCGGGCGTTGTCGCCAAGGCGGAAGTGTTTTCAGGAACGATAAGGGAAAGGTTTTCAAGAAGGCCTGAAAACGTGCTGTTCACATTCGCTTCAGTTTCTCCCTGGGCGGAAAGAACGGAAGTCGCTGCGATAAAAACAAAAAATAAACTAATAAATTTCTTCATGGCTTAATTATAACCGCCTTTGATTTTTTTTCAATATTCTGATTGCTTATGCTTCTTTAAAAAAAACTTGATTTATCAGGATATTTGGAATATCATTTTAATAAATTGTTATAGTTTTCTGAAAATGAAAACAACGGGGGAAATTATGAAAAAATGCTTGTTTCGTGCTTTTGCCGCTTTGCTTTTAGGCTTCATTTTCTTTTCATGTTCGGATTATGCTGAAAACGCTTCTCTTTCGTTCAGGATTTCAAGCGATTTCGCGCGCGTCATGAAAAACCAGACCGACAGGGAAGGAAATCCTGTTTCCAGATACCTTCTGAAAATCAAGCTTCAGGGCGGATATTCTTTAAGCCGGGATTTTTCATTGTCTGTGCTTCCTGACAGAGACCAGGCTTATGTATATGAGATTCAGAATCTTCCTGCGGGAAGAAATATCCAGGTTCTTGCCTTTCTTTATTCCCTGGACCCGGAAGGAGAAGAATTTCTTGTCTACATGACAGAAAACGCCCTGAGCCTTAGGCTTTCACAAGGAGACAATGAGATTCCGCTTTCGCTCAGCAGGGTCAAGTTCATGATAAAAGCGGACGGCGGGGACGGAACATCTTATTCTTCTGACACAGGTTTTTCAGGTTCAGGAGATGTTCCCTACCTTCCTTACGGCGAGACGCTTTCTTTCAGCCTTGAAGATGATTCTGAGGCAGGCGGCTTTGAATGGAGACTGAACGGCAATCAAGTCGGAAATGAAAAAAATCTTTCGCTCCGTCTTTCTGACTCTGAATTTGTGGACCTTGATTCAGGCGGGGAAAACTATCTTTCCTGCGGATTTCTGCAGGGCGGAGAAAAGCTTGTCGCGCTTTTCAGGTTCGCGACCGCGACAAAAACCGCCGCCGTGTACGAGGATAAAATCTCAAGTCCGGCTGCGCTTAAACAGCTTTCCTCGTACGATTCAGGCGATGAGCCTTCAGAGCTGAAAATCGACGGAAGCGTTTCTGATTCTGGCGGCAGAGTATACACATTCGACTCTTCGTTCAATTTATGGACTGTGGATTCGTGGAACCGAGAGGGCAATACAGTGACGATTTCAAGACGGGAGATAAGCCGGGACGGGCTTTATCCGGAAGATGCGCCGGAAACTTACACATTTTCTTCCGGCAATCCGAAGGATATGTGCTATGACACGGAAAGCGGCTATCTTTACATCCTTTCAAGCGGAACTGGCGGAAGCAACTATGCGGCTTTGCACGCGTTCTCTCCGAGCGAAGGAAAAGTTGTCGCGAAAAATGAAAATATATCATCTTCTTGCGCCACTATTGCGGTCCAAGGCGGAACGATTTATTGTTGTCTTTCTATGTCTGACTGCAATGTCTACAAGGCGGAATTTAAGATCGACCTTGAAAACGCGGCGATTGAATTCACTTCGCAGGACGCGACCGGCTCGCCTTTTGAAAAGATACTGGATATCGCAAGCCAAGATGTGTTCGGCGAAGACTATGCAGTTCCAGCTGGCGCAAATTATTCTGTTGCAGACATTCAGATAGGAGACGGAAAAGGAAACGGCACAGATTCTCTTTACGCTCTTTACAGGGAAGAAACGAATTACATAAATTACACTTCTGATTCTTCAGGTGCCGCCGTTACCTATACAATCGAAAATGTTTATTCCCGGGGCGCGCTGGTGAAAATTGAAACACTCTCACAGTCTTACGGAACAGAAGTTTTCGGCTGGACAGAAAATTCTAGGCAAATAGAAGCCACTGTCACTACAGACTCCTCAGGCGGCACAGCGACTGCCACAGGAAATTTTTACGGTCCTTCCGGCGCAGACAGCACAGGTTCAAACCTTTATCTTTTAGGGCCTTCAAAATTCGCGGCTCTTGTTCCAAGAAAACTTGTTTTCCTGGACGACGGAATCGAGTACACAGGGCCTGACGCATTCAGGAACAAGGACAGCCTTGTCGAATTTGACATCGCAAGCAAGACTCTTTCAAGAGGCGCTTCTGTCAAGGCAAGCAAGCCTGACTATAATAACGATAGCGATAGCGGATTCACTAGCGCATTCACTGTGGAAGACTGAAAGCCGGCATAATGGCATTTTGAAAAACGGCTTCTGCGTCCGTCGGAAACTGATGTTTGAGTTTGTCGTCCCGGAGGGCGCGCAGGCAGCCGCCATAAATGCAGAGTTTGTAACGAAAGATGCCGTTTGTTTTATTTATATTTATAAAAGTGAAAATCCGGAATATTATGCTCAGAAAAGAAAAGCCTTTAGTTTCTGTCCTGATTCCTGTGTTCGGGACAGAAAAATATCTTGAATCCTGCCTTGAAAGCGTCGCCCTTCAGGATTTCCAGGGAATTGAAATCATTGTCGTCGATGACAGCGGAAAAACGTCTTCCGTCCAGATGAAAAAGGGCGAAGGATCCGCAAAGGAAAATCCTGAAAACTTATGCCTTTCCGCGGAGCAGATTGTAAAGTCTTTCAGAAAAAAGCATAAAATCCGCGGCGATTCAATAAAATTTATAAAGCACAAAGAGAACAAAGGTCTTCTTGAAGCCCGAAGGACCGCGCTTTACGAGGCTTCCGCCGGACACATAATGTTTGTTGACTCGGACGACACTTTGCCGCCCGGCGCTGTGAAAGTTCTCTACGAGAAAGCCCTCTTGCAGGATGCTTGCATTGTCCACGGAAAGGCGGCTGCGGTCCTTAAGGAAAACGGCTCTGAAAAACGTTTGCAGGAAATGAAAAAGAAGGCGGAGAATGTTTTTCCGGGAGAGCTTTCCGGCCGTGACATTTTTGACGGATTTCTTGTTTCAGGAAACCATTCAGGCTTTCTCTGGGGAAAAATCTTCCGCCGTTCTGTCCTGGTTTCGGCATTTGAAAGGATTCCTCCGTGCTGGTGTGTGTTCGGAGAGGATTTTCTTTCGTATTTTTTTATATCTTTTTTCGCGGAAAAGTATGCCGGCATAGAAGAAATAGTCTATAATTACTCTGTGGACACAGGAATTTCATCCGCAAAGAAAATCGCGGATATCAATGAATGGAAAAAAATATGCTCGGCGGCAAGCGTTTTTACGGTCATATTCAGCGGCACGGATGAAAAATCTGAAGGAAGCCTTCAGGATTCCAGTTCAGGAGATGAAAGCCGGCTTCCGCTTTCTTTTGAGGAGTCGGAGAGGCTCAGGCAGATATGCCGTTCATACGCGCTGAACAATCTTATGCAGCTAAAAAAAGCGGTTCTTCCTTCGCTGTATCAGGATGCAAGGAAAGAGCTTTGCCTGTGGTGGGGCGAAAACATGATTTCTGACATTGAAAAATCCATGGAAGAGGCGGAGCGATGAAAAAAGCCCTTTTTGCCTTGTCCTCGGTTCTGCTTCTTTTTTCCGCCTGCACGAAAAACGGAAAGAGCGGAGCGATAGAGCTTGATGTCTCCGCGCTTTTTTCAAGAATCTCGTACGAATATTCCGCGTCGGATTATTTTTCAGTAGAGAAGCCTGTTTACGGCGTGAGCCTTGATGTTTCTGGCGGATTCAGGTATTCATACAGTTATGAGGGAAGCCTTTCCGATTTTGAAGGCAAAGTCATAAGAATCGAGGACATTCCGCTTGGAAGAGATGTTTTTCTTTACCTTGAGACTACAAGAAACGGAGAAGTCTGCTACAAAGGTCTTTCTTCCCCGAAAAAAATCACCGCCGGAGAGAATTTTCTGGACCTTCCGATGGAAAGAGTTTCAAGGGAAAGCGAGTATTCTGCATACGAAAAATATTCAAGCCCGATAATCAGAATCGCTCAGGGAGACCTGGGCTTTTCCGGTTCCGGCGAGATAATCGTTAAAAGAAAAGGGGAGCTTGTTTTCACTGTGCAGAGCGGTTCAGGAGAAGATTATCCTGAGGAAACAAAATGCTACTGGTACATAAACAGGAATCTGCTTTACGGCTTTGAGTCAAGGAATCTTGTCCTGAACCTTTCAGAGTCAGAATATGTCCTGCTCGGAGAAAACAATGTCCAGGTCATAATAAGCGACAGGGGAAAAAGCATCATGGGTTCTGCGGATATAAATTTCATCGTGAGCCTCTGAAAACCGCTTTTTCAGGCGTTCAAGTTTATCCGTCCGTTCCGGCATCCGCTCCGAATTTTTCCGCGATTTTTTCCGCCGCTTTTTCTCCGTCCATCGCGGAGGAGACAATTCCGCCCGCGTAGCCTGAGCCTTCGCCGCACGGATACAAATTCCTGATTCCTTCACATTCAAGGCTTTCTTTTTCTCGTTTTATTCTTGCCGGAGTTGATGTCCTTGTCTCGCTCGCGATAAGAACCGCCTTGCTGGTGACAAATCCGCGCATTTTCTTTTCAAACTCGGGAAAGGCTTTTTTAAGCCGGAGCGAAATGTGTCCAGGAAGCCACTTGTCAAGGCGCGATGAGACTGTTCCCGGCGAAAAGCTTGTCTCAGGGATAGAAACGCTTTCTTTTCCTTCAAGAAAATCCGTAAGAACCTGGGAAGGCGCTTTCTGTCCGTCGCCGTGTTTTTTTGTCTCTTTTTCAAGCCACTTTCTGAAAAGAAGGCCTTTCAGGGCAGGAGAGCCGAGTTTTTCCGCTTCTTCTGCAAACTTTTCAGGAATGTCTTCAGGGCGGATTTCAACGACAATCGCGGAGTTCGACCATTTTGAGTTTCTTCCTGACGCGCTCATTCCGTTCACCACGATTTCGTCGGGGCTTGAGGCGGACGGGACCACAAAGCCGCCGGGACACATGCAGAACGAATAGACCCCGCGCCCTTCAATCTGCGATGTAAGCCTGTATTCCGCAGCTTCCATTCCGTCTGTCTTTCCGTGATATTGAATTTTATCGATGAGTTTTCTCGGATGCTCGACCCTTACTCCCATCGCGAAAGTTTTTTCCTCAAGGGAAGAAGGATTTTTTCCTGCGAGAATTCTGTAGATGTCGTATGAAGAATGCCCTTGAGCCAGAATTATGCTGTCGCATAAAAATTCTGTCTTTTCGCCTGTCAGGATGTTTTCAAAGACAACTCCTTCCGCCTTTCCGTCCTTGACGATAAAATCTGTCGCTTTTGAGCCGAAGTGAAATTCTCCGCCCGTCTCTTTTATGAAATCCCTTATATTGTTTATGATTTTCGGAAGTTTTTCAGTTCCGATGTGAGGATGCGAGTCAGTCAGGATTTTCGGGTCCGCGCCGAAATGGACAAGAATCTGAAGAATCCCTGGAATGTTTCCGCGCTTTGCGCTCCTTGTGTAGAGTTTTCCGTCCGAGAAAGTTCCCGCTCCGCCTTCGCCGAAGCAGTAGTTTGAAAAACTGTCCAGGACTCCATCCCTTGAAATCCGGGCGATGTCTTTTCTCCGTTCTTTCGTTTCTTTTCCCTGCTCGATTATCACAGGGCATATTCCTTTTTCAAGAAGTTTGAGCGAGGCGAAAAGCCCCGCAGGACCTGAGCCGACCACAGCGACTTTCCTGATTTTTCCGCCGCTGCCGTTTGCTCCGCTTTCAGTGTTTTTTTCTATGGTTTTAGAGAGGTTTTTCCAGTCCGGAAGTTCTGTCATGCTGAAATCCTTTGCTTCTTCTCCGATGAAGGCTCTGTAGCGGAGATGGAATTTCACTTTTCCGTGCCGCGCGTCAACTGATTTTTTCACGAACACAAACTGGATTTTCTTTCCGTCCGTCTGGATTCCGTTTTTTGAAAGCTCTTTTTTCAGAAGATTTTCTATCGTGTCCTGGTTTTTCTCATCTTCAGGGAAGACTGTGACTGTTATTTCTTTCTGCATAAAACCATTCTAACGGAAAACAGAAGAACTAGGAATCAGAAAAAGGATTTCCGATTGAGCTTGAATATTAGACCTGTTCGGAAACTTCAGTTTCAGAACAGGTTGCTTTTCAGTATTTTAAGCCAGCAAGGACTTATTTCGGCTTTGTCGAAGTTTTCAAGCGTTCCGCCGTTCAGGACATCTTCCCATTTTCCCTGAAAAGTCCTGTTCAGGCTCAGAGTGAAAGGCGAAGAGTCCGCGTTCACGCACACAAGATATTTTTCCCCGAAGAATTCCCTCTGGAAAGCGAACGCCTTGTTCTGCACTGAAATCTGCGTGTAGTTTCCTTTTTTAAGGGCATTGCTGTTCATTCTGATTCCGGCGAATTTTTTTATTGCGGAAAAAAGCGCGTCTGAATCCGCCTCTGGCTTTGCGAAGTCGGGAACAGGCGAAAAAGGCGGAAGAGAAGGACGGAGATGTCTGTCTCCAGAGCTGTCGCGTTTTCCGCGGATTGCGTGTTCGCTTCCGTAATAAATTGAAGGAACTCCCGGAATCGTGAAAAGAAGCCCGTAAAGAGGGAAAAGATATTCGCTTTTAGAAAGGACTTGAGAAACGCGGTCAACATCGTGGTTGTCCGCGAAATTGTACAGAAGGGAATCTCGGTATATTCCGCCGGAAGAAAACTGCCTGTTCAGGGAATAAGCGATTTCAAACATATTCTGAGAGTTGAAGCTTGACCAGAGGCCTTTGTAGACTTCGTAGTTTGTCACAGAATCGATTTTTCCTTTATGAATCCAGTCGCTGTAGTTTCCGTGCACGACTTCGCCCATAAGCCAGAAATCGTTCCTGATGCTTTTGGAAAAAGATGAAAGCGCATTTAAAAAGTCAAGGCTTAAAACATCCGCCGCGTCAAGCCTTAGTCCGTCGATATTGAACTCCTGGATCCAGAAACGGACTGCCTCAAAAATATGATTTCTGACATCGGGATTGTCGACATCAAGCTTCACTAAATCTTTGCAGCCAGCCCAGCCTTCATAGTCAAATCTGTCGCCGAAACAGCTCTGTCTTGAAAAATCAAGGTTCTTGTACCAGTTCTTGTATTCTGAATCCCAGAGGTTTTTCTGGATGTCCTTGAACGCGAAGAAATCCCTTCCTGTGTGGTTGAAAACCGCGTCCACGATTATCTTGAATCCGTCTGAGTGCGCTTTCCTGCAGAAGCCTTTGAAGTCCTCGTTGTTTCCCAGCCTTCTGTCCACGTGGAAATAGCTTACTGTGTCGTAGCCGTGCGAAGTGCTTTCAAAAAGCGGCCCGATGTAAAGCGCGTTTATTCCGAGCGTTTTAAGGCGGAAAAGCTCGTTTTCGTATTCCTCAAAAAAATGTCCTTTCGGGCTTGAAAAATCGTTCCGCTCTTTCGCGCCGTAAAGTCCAAGCGGATAGATGTGGTAGAAAATGCAGTCTGAAACAAATGAATCCATAAAGTTCTCGCTTTTTATTATGTTTTTATACCATTCGGTAGGTCTACTTTATACCGTTTGGTAGGTCAGTGTCAAGGCGAGGGTGTTTTCCCCTGTCGAAGCACACAACACTACCATAATTTTTGCAAAAACTGATTTCCGTGCCATATCCGCAGGGCTTCCGCATTATAAGTTTTTATAAAGAAACAGGTGTTCGGGAGCGGAGCGTTAGTGGCAAAAACATTCTAGTTTGCTGCCGCGTGAGCGGCAACGTATATAGTTCCAAGGCAAACTAGCGTGTAGCACAATATTGTGCGGTTTTGACCACTCGCTACGCGACCGAAAACCTGTTTTTTTATTAAAGTTGGTTATAATGCGGAAGCCCTGATTCCTGGGAAAATCCCGATTTTCAATTTGACTTTCCTGTGTTAAAATTGAACCACTTTCTGAAAAAAAATTGCGAGGTCTTTATGAAACTGAATAAACTGTTTATGTTTTTCATTCCGCTTTTCTGCGCCTTTCTTTCCGCGTTCTTTTCATGTTCCGGAAAAGCGGAAAACTATTCTTCTTCCGCCGATGTGTACACTGAATCCTCTTATCAGGCTCCGAGAATGATGAAAATGTCTTCCGCGAATTCCGCTGGCTCTGCCATGTATGCTGATTCACTTTCCGCCGAAGAGTCTTTGGGTTATGAAGACGGAAATCCGGTCTCTTCCGTTTCTGCTGAAAAAAAACTTATCAAAAGAGGCGATGTCAGCGTTCAGGTCGAGAATTTAAGCGATTCTTTGGCTTATGTTGAAAAATGGACAGAAAATTTTTCGGGCTATGTCGCAAGCTCGTCCGCCACAGAACGTGACGCGTATTTTTCATTGAAAATTCCGTCCGCCCGTTTTGAAGAGGCGATGAATTCCGCTGGAACAATCGGAAAAGTCACAAGCCACAGCGTGAACACAGAAGATGTTTCCGAGCAGTTCTACGACCTGGAAAGCCGCATCGAGAACAAAAAAATTATGAAAGAAAAGCTGGAAGGCTATCTGAAAAACGCAAGCGACATAAAAGACCTGCTTCAGATTGAGAGAGAGCTCAATTCAGTCGTAAGCGAAATCGACAGCATGGAAGGAAGAATGCGCCGTCTTTCAAACCAGATTGAATATTCGACTGTTTCCGTCCACATTTCGCTTCCTGCAAACCGCGACGAGCACGGATTCATTTTCCCTGACATTTCAGGCGGCTTTTCTGATTTTCTTTCGCTTTTTGTGGGATTCATATTCGGCTTTATCCGCGTGTTTTTCATGATAATACTGTTCGGCGTTCCTGTTCTTGCGGCGTTGGCGTTCTTCTACTGGCTTCTTTTCGGCCGCGCCGGATTTGCTGTAAAGCTTTTCAGGTTTCTTAAAGGCGGCGGAACAAAGGCCGGAAAAACTGAAGAGAATAAAAAAGAATAGACTTGCTCGATAACTTTGTCATCAACAAGTCGACGAGTTTAAAATCGCTGAAATCGCGCGATTTTAAACATAGCGCTTCAAAGCAACCTGTTCTTAAACTGAAGTTTCCGCGCCAGGTCTAATAAACGGACTTGAGCAAGGGGAAAAGAATGTCTTTTGAAAAGAATCCATACAAGGGTTCAGAAGAGAATCATAAGATGAGCCGTGAAAAAACTCCTGATGAAGATAAAAAGGAATGGTTTGAAAAGCCTTCGTTCTGGGAAAATTTCGCTCCTGTGATATTTGACGAGGCACGGTGGAAAGAAGCTCCCCGTGTCGCAGAATATTTGAAGTCGCTCGGCGGACTGAAAGACGGGGATTCTGTTCTTGACGCAGGATGCGGAATAGGAAGGATAAGCGTTGAGCTTGGTCTTCTTGGCCTTAAAGTTACAGGCGTCGACATAATCGAGTCCGAGCTTCGCGCGGCAAGGGAAAGCGCGCGGGCGGAAAATCTTGACATTGAGTTCATAAACCGGGACCTTCGGAATCTCTGCATCGAAGACAGGTTCAGCCTTGCTGTGAGCGTCTACAGCTCTTTCGGCTACTGCGCGTCCAGGAAAGACGACAGGAAAATTCTTGAATGGATTTTCAGAAGCCTAAAGGAAGGCGGAAAGTTCATACTTGAATGTGTGAGCCGCGAGACCGCGATTCTTTATTTCACGGAAGGCGAATGGTTTACCCGCGGAGATTTCACAGTCCTGACAGAGTTTTCTGTCGAAGGGCTTTGGGAAGGGCTTAAAAACAGATGGATTTTAATCGGAAAAGACGGAGAGCGGATTGAGCATGAATATGTGCAGCGTCTTTATCCGGCTTCGGAGCTTAAATCTGTTCTTGAGGATATAGGATTTTCAAAAGCCGAAGTTTACGGCGACTACGATTTTTCGCCTTACGACCATAAGGCAAGGACAATGGTAATAATCGCCGAAAAGTGACTTTGCCGATTCTTTCTATTCCTTGAAAAGTATCATGTCCTGGACTTTCATGGTTATCGGCTGGCTTATGCTTTCTTTCCTGAAGTTTTCGCTCATAAGCACAATTTCAAATCCCTGTCTTGCCGCAGGATAGCCGTCCGCCTTCGCTTCGATTGTGAACGAGACTTTTTTTGTCTCGCCGGCTTTTTCGGCAGGAATCGCCTCTGGCCAGAAAGAGAAAGAGCCTTTTGTGGACTTGAATGTCTTTGCAGGATTGGACCAGGAGATGTCGTGCATGACAGTTTTTCCGCTGCTGTCCATAAGCACAATCTCCGCGTCTGAAAGCGGCTCGAATGTGTCGCCGTCAAAAACCGCTCCGCTTATGACAGGAAAATTGAATGCGGGCGAGTATGCCTTGTTTTCCTGCGGGGAGTTTTTCTTCATCTTGTGGTAAGGCCTCTGCACACTCGAGATTACTCTTATCGCTTCCATTGAGACAGCGTTCACATCCGCTTTTGTCTGCGAGTCCTGAAGGCTTTGGGCGGTGTATACCGCTCCTCTTCCTGAAACGATATAACGCGGCTGAATCCTGTTCAGGACATAACTTGTGGCGTCAAGCCGGCAGTTTTCGCATGAGCAGGTCAGCCACGCCGCTCCTTCTTTTTCAAGCTGGTCGTAAAGACTGTTTATCTGTCCTTCGACATATTCTTCCATGATGTTGTGTACTTTCATAAGCAAAACGCGGGCGCGGATAAAACGCGTACGCGACCTCCGATTTTCAGTTTTTATGATAAAATTATAACACGGATTTCAATTATGTGGGCAATAAGTTTTGTTCCGCTCTTGATTTCCGTTTTTATTTCCGCTTTTTTTCTTGAGGAGAATGTGATAAAATCTAGCGGTAAAATGAAAAGGTTCATCTTGTTTCCGCCGGTTTTCCCGGTTTTTCTAATCCTTTTTTCTCTTTTCTCCTGCTCCCACAGCAATAACGGAGAAATCGTGTACCTGAACGAAGAAACCTTGAGGTCAGCCACCGAAGAAAAGGAGAAGTCTCTGCAGTGGACAAGGGAGCTTGAAAGCGTGCGCCTTCTCCGCGACATTTCAAAAAACGAGGCTGTCTCTGACAATATAAAGATAAACGCCGAGGTTCTGTGCGTAAGGGATTCCTCGTTTTCCGCCGGCGCTGTTTACCCTTTTCTTCCGGGATTCGGAAGCCTTGACACTTCGGGAATGCAAGCCGGATACAGGGAATTCCTTGAGTCGTTCTGCGCTTCTGTCGCCGAATGGAATATGCCTGAAGACAAATTCGAGGAACGCTCTTTGTTTTCGCTTGCGCTTTTCAAGTACGATATAGAAAACGGCTGGGAAGCTTTTTTCGGAAAAGAATTTCCTCAGGACAGAAATGGCGTGTCTTTGTTTTCCGGCTGGATTTTCGGCGAGCCTTTTTTTGACCGGGAGAATATCCAGACGCCGGTCCGTTTTTATTGCGCGGACGGAAGCGTCGATGTCCTTTTCTTTTCAGGAAATGACGGTTTAAAGATGGACCAGATAATGATTCAGCGGTGGACAAAAGGCGGAAACTAGGAGGGCTTTGAATATGGAAACCAGAACGCTTTCAGGAATCGAAAGGGAGCTTGTTCTTCAGTATCTGATTGACGGAAATGTTCCTGTCACTGTCACTCCGTTTGAGGATGACGGAAACGCAGAGCCGGACAATGACGGAAAAATCCATCCGCTTTCTTCTGCCGTTTTTCCTGTCGCGATAAAGGCTGAGAAAATCTCTGTGCTCAAGGAAGGAATAATCCTTCTCATGAATGTTCCGAAAAATGTGGAGAATTTTCTCGGGAAAAAAGTCAAGGTCGAGTTTTATTTCAACAGCGTGGGTCTTTTCTTCACGACAGAAATGAAAAAGGCGAGCTCAGGCCCTGCCCTGGTGATTCCCAGGGAAATATGCAGAATTCAGGACGCGCCTGTCGAGCAGAAGTATGATTTTTCCGCAAAACTTTACACTTCAGAAAATGAAGATTCTTTTGTTTCCTGCGTTCCTGCTTCCGGGTTCAGATTTTTTTCACGCCCTGTCTGGAGCGCGATAAAACTTGAAAACCAGCAGGAGGCGAAAAAATATCTTGAGTCTTTTGTGAAAGAGGCGAAAAAATCGGGAAAGGCCGGGAACGGAATCCAGCTTGTGAACATCTGCCGGTACATGGTCGAAGAAAAGCCTGGTGCGGTAGAAGCGGTGCAGGGAAGGATGAAGCCTTTCGACATACTTTTCCTGAACCATGAAAGGTTTGTGTTCGGCTTTGAGAAAAACCTCTCGTTCCAGATAAAAAGCGGAAACGAGTATATGATAAAAATCTCGTTCGCCCTGCGTTCCTCTTCCGCGATAACGCGCGACATTCAGGTCCATGTAAAAGCGGACAGCGTATATAAAAGCTCTGACGGCAAAAAGATATGCGCGGACTGCACTTTCACGGATTTGAAAGAAGAGGATGTCCGGTTCCTTTACGAAAAGGCGACAAGCCTTCTTTTCATCTGATTTTATTTCCCTAAATGTCGACTTTTGTAAATTTGATAACCCAAATGCCGATTTTCTTTGCAAACAATAAAAAATGCACTTTAGGCAAGGTTCCGATTTGAAAAACAATCTGCACAAGTGAGTACGGAAAACTTAA